>JBGTII010000028.1:0-9405 GCA_041745735.1 Pyrinomonadaceae bacterium
GCCAATGCCTGCCGGAGTGTCGTTACACGCTTTTGGTCGTCATTTGTTGCAGTTTCAGGCCTTATGCCCGGGGTAACGGTTAAAAAACTTGGTCGCACGACGGCCGCTCTGATCGAAGTAACTTCGCGAGGCGACGCAACGACACCATCCATCCCTGCCGATTCCGTGAGACGGGCAAGCCGAACAACTTGTTCATCTACCTCGCCGCTATACCCTGTCTCATGCAGTGTCTCTGCGTTGGAGCTTGTCAGTACAGTCACCGCGATCATCAAAGGCCGCTCGATCTGCTCGGCCGCACATACATTATTGACGTCTTCAATGGCACGCTTCATCATTTCACTGCCGCCGGCAGCGTGGACGTTAAACATCCAAACTCCCAAGCGTGCTGCCTCGACCGAGGCTTGGGCAACCGTATTTGGGATGTCGTGAAACTTGAGGTCGAGAAAAATCTTGTGGCCGTCCGCCGTCAATTCCCTAACAAACTCCGGCCCTGACAATGCAAATAACTGTAATCCAACCTTAAACGCCCCGACGTAACCCCTAAGCTCGTGCGTGATCTCGCGTGCCGTTTCCGCAGAATCGACATCGAGAGCTACGATGATGCGGTCTCTGATACTCCCCGCCGAATCGGCAGCTTGCTTGGTCATTATTTAATCGAGATCCAGCGGGTTTTTGTATGGAACATCCGAATCGAGATCGGCCCGTTTCATCGCCTCTTTGAATTTTTCGTCTAACAGCCGTTCGCGGTCTTTCATCGAAGACATTTCTTGAGCAAATTTGTTCTCACGCAGCTCTTTTTGCTTATTCAGCTCGCCCTGCAGGTCCTCAAACGACCCTTGCACCTTTTTCTTTTCTTCGTGGCCGAGCAATGCTCCGGTCGCCGCATCGATGGTCAGCACGGCGTCGCAGCAAGGGCATGTCACTCTGTATTTATCCATAAACGGGTCAATTATACAGCAAAGCCGCCGAGTGTCTCATTACGCCGCTAGTTTGGATGTCAGATTTTGCTTTACGGATTCCCACTCGGTTTGAATGATACTGAAATAAACCGAGTCGCGAAAGCGGCCCGATTCGGTGATCATGTGGTTTCGGAGCGTTCCCTCTTCGGTGCAGCCGATCCGCAGCATCGCATTTCGCGATTTTTCGTTGTTTGAATCGGTCTTAAGCTCAACGCGGATGCAGTTCCAAGTCTCAAAAGCATGCGTGAGCATCAGCAGCTTTGCCTCGGTATTTATTACAGTCCGTTGCCATCTTGGGTTTATCCAAGTCCAACCGATCTCGACCTTTTTATTCGCCGTGTCGATATTGCCAAAGCGGGTCGAGCCGACCACCGTATCAGTCGCTTTTTCGATCGTCACGAAGGGGACTGAGGTTCCCTGCATCTGCATTGCAAGAGCTTCGCGAACATACCGCTCAATATCACTCTCGGCGTTGACGACATTATTTGTCCATTTCCAAATAGACTGATCCATCCCGACTTCGACAAGCTCCGGCAAATGATCCACCCGCATCGGCTCAAGCCGGACAAACTCACCTTCTAAAACTACAGGTTCAACTTTCATTGCATTAAAGGCAGAACCACCTGCGTTAGCGGGTGGGCTCTTTCTCTCTACCTAGTCAGGAACCCACCCGCTAACGCAGGTGGTTCTGCAAAATCAGTTCTTAAATGTCGTAATACATCGAAAACTCAAGTGGATGCGGACGCAGACGCAAGGGCGTGATCTCGTTGTCGCGTTTGTACGAGATCCAGCGTTCGATCATTTTCGATGAGAAGACATCGCCTTTGAGCAAGAAATCATGATCGGCTTCGAGAGCGTTCAGAGCCTCATCAAGGCTGCCCGGCAGCGACGGCACATTTTTCAACTCTTCGGGCGGCAGATCATAGATGTCCTTATCGAGCGGCTCACCCGGATCGATGCGGTTTTGGATACCGTCGAGTCCGGCCATCAGTAATGCCGCAAACGTAATGTACGGATTGCACGACGGATCGGGCGGACGAAATTCGAGACGTTTGGCCTTAGGCGAAGACGAGAACATCGGTATTCGCACAGCTGCCGAACGGTTACGTGCTGAATACGCGAGATTTACCGGAGCTTCGAATCCGGGCACGAGACGCTTGTAGCTGTTCGTAGTCGGAGCCGCAAAACCGACGAGAGCGGGAGCGTGTTTGAGCAATCCGCCGATGTAAAATTTCGCCATTTCCGACAGCCCCGCGTATTGATCGCCCGCAAACAGCGGCGAGCCGTCTTTCCACAAAGACTGATGGCAATGCATGCCCGAACCGTTATCGCCGTAGATCGGCTTCGGCATAAACGTCGCGGTCTTACCGGCAGCTGCGGCCGTGTTTTTGACGATGTATTTGAACAACATCAGATTGTCGGCCGTGTGCAACAGATTTGAAAATTTGAAATCGATCTCGCACTGTCCGGCCGTCGCAACTTCGTGATGGTGGCATTCGACGTGGATTCCGACCTCGCCAAGTATCGTCGACATCGTGTTTCGGAGATCCACAAGCGAATCGAGCGGAGCGACCGGCACATAGCCCTCTTTGGCACGGATGTGATACCCGTTATTCGCCGAATAGTCATCGCCTTCGCGGCCTGAGTTCCAGTGCCCCTCGTCCGAATTTACATGAAATCCGGCGGAG
The DNA here is from genome assembly GCA_041745735.1 of Pyrinomonadaceae bacterium. Classification (GTDB taxonomy): domain Bacteria; phylum Acidobacteriota; class Blastocatellia; order Pyrinomonadales; family Pyrinomonadaceae; genus OLB17. The sequence continues at coordinate 2,648 of JBGTII010000028.1, forward strand.
TGCTGGTCGTTATGGAAACGAGCTTCGTCAAAGACAAAAAACTCTGCCTCCGGCCCGACATTGATCGTGTCGGCGATGCCGGTAAATTTCAGATAGCTCTCGGCACGCATGGCGACCGAACGCGGGTCTAGGTCATAGCCCTCTTTTGTGATCGGGTCAACGGCGTTCGCGATCAGGCACAGCGTTGTGTCGTCGGTAAAAGGGTCGATCCAAAACCGCGATGGGTCCGGCACGAGCAACATGTCCGATTCGTGGATGGCCGCCCAACCGCGAAGCGACGAGGCGTCAAATCCAAAACCATCCTCAAAGCTGTCCTCAGACAACTGGCCGATCGGAAACGTGAGGTGGTGCCACGACCCGATCAGATCCGTGAACCGCACGGAAACAAACCTCGCTTCCTGATCCGCGGCATAATGCAATACATTCTTAGCGTTCATTATCTCTCCTGGTTAATTTAAAATTATTTGTAAAAGCTTTCGTTAGGGTAAATATTTGGAATTTCAAAAATGAGATTCTATAATTGCGAGTACGCAATTCAAAGGTGCGCGAAGGCATCTTTTTGAAAGTGCTGATTTTCCTACAAAAATGTAAGATACCGACAGTCCATTTCCCATATTCTCATCGGAAACCGTCGCAACAAACCACTTAATCGACTTTGCCAATTTTGGTTTTCAGGTTAAGTTCTACCTATGAAAATACTGGCGAATCTTTTAGTAGCTCTCGTCGCGGTCGAACATCTCGGCATACTCGTCCTCGAAATATTCTTTTGGGATCACCCGGTCGGCCGGAAAATATTTGGCATGACTCCCGAGCTTTCCTCTGCCTCAGCCGTTTTGGCGATGAACCAGGGGCTTTACAATGGTTTTCTCGCTGCCGGGTTGATCTGGGGACTGGTCGGTGGACGGCGTGAAGTAAAGATATTTTTTCTAGTCTGTGTAGTCGCCGCCGGGATTTTTGGCGGGCTTACCGCAAAAACCTCGATCTTGTTCACGCAAGGCTTGCCCGCGCTAATAGCGCTTGGATTGGTATTTTTGTCGCAGCCGGCTAAAAACGACTAAAACATTTGGCCCGCTGGTGATGTTTTGATAAATCTATGAAAAACTACCTCACATTTCCTTTATTTCTGATCCTATTTTCTTTTGTCACGCCTCCCCCTGCTAACGCTCAGACGCTTAGTGGCGATGAGCAGAAGATCGTCGATCATATAGACAAAAACGCCCCCGAGGCGCTTACGTTGCTCGAACGCTCGGTGAATATTGAAAGCCCCACCGAGGACCTGACCGGTGTCAAGAATGTCGGCAAGTTGTTTGGCAAGGAATTAGAGGCCCTTGGCATGAGCGTCAAGTGGATCGAAATGCCCGCTGAAATGAAGCGTGCGGGGCATCTTGTCGCCGAGACGAAAGGCACCAAGGGCAAACGGTTGTTGCTGCTTGGCCATCTCGATACGGTGCTTCGCGGCGAGGCGTTTCGACGGGACGGCGACAAGGTTTATGGTACAGGCATCGGCGATATGAAAGGCGGGATCGTCGTGCTGGTCCAGGCCTTAAAGGCCATGCATGCCGCAGGAGCCTTAAAGGATACACGCATAGTCATCATGCTAACCGGCGACGAGGAAGATTCGTGCGAGCCGGTGGCGGTATGCCGCGGTGACATGATCGCAGCCGCGAAACAGAGCGATCTTGCTCTCAGCTTTGAGGGAACGGTGCGCAACACCGCCACCGTCGGGCGCCGCGGCTCAAGTTCATGGACCCTCGAGGTCGAGGCTAAGACAGGGCATTCGAGCCAGATATTTAGAGAGAGCATGGGCAACGGAGCGATCTTTGAAGCTTCGCGCATTCTCCACGAATTCCGCGAATCTTTGGGGAAAGAAAAATACCTTACGTTCAATCCGAGTTTGTTTGTTGGCGGCACGACGGCCGAGGAAAAGAATGCGGCGGGTTCGGCAACCGGAAAGACAAATGTCGTTCCCGCCAAGGTTATCGTGAACGGCGATCTGAGGTTTATCAGTGAGGAACAAAAGGAATCGGCTCGCTCACGGATGGGTGAGATCGTAAGTAAAAGCCTTTCCGGAACAAAGGCAAAGATCACTTTTCACGACAGCCTGCCGGCAATGACGCCAAACGATGGAAATTATGTTCTTTTGAAACAGTTGGATCAGGTCAGTCAGGATCTTGGATTTGGCAAGGTTGAGGCTCTCGATCCCGGCGATCGCGGAGCTGGCGATGTCGCGTTTGTTTCAAATTTGATCCCGAGTCTGGACGGAATAGGCATAGGCGGCGGCGCCAATTCGCACGCTAAGGGCGAATCGGCCCAGATCGATACTTTGCCAATGCTAACCAAGCGTGCAGCCATTTTGCTATACAGATTGACGCGTTAAGACGCGAACTTTAGTGTCCACAAATCGTAACTATAGCAAATGGCTGATAATCTCTACTGCCCCCGATGCGGGAAACAATTTAATCCGGGTACGAGCTATTGCCGGACCTGCGGCCTGTCGCTCGATGGCGTAAGCGATATTGTTTCCGGTGAGTCTGAAAGTAAACCTGTAGTAACGCGGCGTCCGAATTTCAAACTGTTTCAGATCGGCATCGCGTTGTTCATTTTGGGTTTAGTTATAGGGTTGATAAACGGGGCTCTCAAAGACTTTGAGCTTTTTCCGCAGTCTTACGGAAAACTGATATTTATGCTGTTCGTCGCGGCCGGGATGTTGACGCTTGGAGCAGGGTTTTTGTTTCCTACCAAAAAATACACAAAACGAAAGCCATCAACGGCTGCGACGGAAACAGGCGTTAAATTGGATACCGCACCATTAGCAGGTAGCCTCAACGCAGATCGCGCGAATGAAGACGAAATGCAGTTTCCGATCGATGCTCGCGAGTTTGAAAAAGTCCCCGTCGCGAGCGTCACAGAACACACAACACGAAACCTCGACTAAACGATCTCGCCGACCAGATCATATTCGTGAGCCTCAGTGATCTTGACGTTGTAAATACTGCCGATGACCGGCTCCAGATCCTCGGGCATGTCGTTGATTAGGATGTAGCCGTCGATCTCCTGAGCCTGGCCTTCGAGACGGCCTTGGAATAGGAGGTCTGATTCTTGTGAGAGCCCCTCGAACAGAACTTTGTAGGTATTTCCGATCTTGGCAAGGTTCAACTGTTTACTGATCTTTGCTTGTTCTTTCATCAGACGGTTGCGGCGCTGCATCGCGACTTTGTTATCGACTTTGTTGGGCAGAATGTATGCGGCGGTTCCCTCTTCGTCGGAGTAGGTAAACACACCGACATTATCAAAGCGGCAATTCTGCACAAACTTTATTAGCTCTTCGAAATCTTCTTCAGTTTCGCCCGGAAATCCGGTGATAAACGTCGTACGGATCGCGATCCCGGGAACCGCATCTCGAACGCGGCCGATCAGCCGCTCCAAACTGTCACGTGTACCGCCGCGTTTCATCAGCTTTAACACATTTCGCGAGGCGTGCTGCAGGGGCATGTCGAGATACTTAACGGCCGTTGGCGTTTCGGCTATGGCCGATAGGAAAGCATCTGAGATATGCGTCGGAAACGCATACATCGGACGGATCCATTCAATACCGTCGACCTCGCCGAGAGCACGGATGAGCGCCGCAAGAGCATCGACCTCTCCAAGGTCTTCGCCGTAACGGGAGGAGTCTTGGGCGATAAGGACGATCTCTTTCACACCGTCATTGGCTAGTTGCCGCGCTTCCTCGATGATCGATCCAAAGCGGCGTGATCTAAATGAGCCTCGCATTCCGGGTATCGAGCAAAACGCACACGGCCGGTCACAACCCTCCGCGATCTTTATGAACGCGGTGTAAGAATCGGTCGCTCGCAAACGCGGTGTGTATTCGTCGTACAGATATGTCGCAGATTTATTGCCGATCGGCGAGATGGTCAGTTGCTTTGCGTCAAATTCTGCGTCTGCTGCCTTGAGAATATCGCCGATCTGGGACGTGCCGATAAACGCATCGACCTCGGGCAGCTCTTTCATCAGATCGTCTCGGTAACGTTCGACCAGACAACCGGCGACGATGACGCGGCTTGCCGAACCGCCGGATTTCCAACGGGTGGCTTCGAGGATGGCATCGACCGATTCCTGCTTGGCCGATTCGATAAAGCCGCACGTATTGAGAACGACCGTATCGGCCTCTTCGGCATTGTTTGTGATCTCATAGCCGGCCTCTGCGAGCTGGCCCATCATCACCTCGCTATCGACGAGATTTTTGGGACATCCGAGACTGACAAATCCGACTTTCTTCATAATGCGGTGACCACGCGAGTAAGCAAACATCTAGGTTATCACACGCGACAGGTCTTATCATTGCGCCGAACTTGCGTGATTGCCAATGATTGATTACACTTCATCAATCCACATTTACGCGATAGATAAAATTTTGATTTAATCAGGAGATCCTATGAAAAAGACTACTTTGATACTTGGCCTCGCTCTGCTCATTTTTGTTTCGGCAGGTTTTGAGTGCAGCATGACAACGGCAAATTTGAGTGACATCAAGTTTGCTAAAGATAAAGAAGGCAAACAAGCGGCGACTTCGTTTGACACAGGCAAAGAGATCTACGCAATGGTCGACGCCACGGGGCTGCCGAGCGGCAAACACAAGCTTGCCTGGAAAGTGACGTATGACAATGTAGCCGGTAAGACGAAGGGCGACAAGGTCGGCGAACAGTCGATGGACCTTACGTCGTCCTCAACTGTCTGGACGACCTTCACGACCCCGCTTCCGGGCGACTACAAAGTCGAAGCAACTTTGACCGACGAAGCAGGCAAAACGATCGCCACCAAATCGGGCACAGCAAAGGTCACCGGCACGGCACCGGCCGCTCCGACTGCTCCGGCAAGTTCCGATGACAAAAAAGATGAAGACGATAAGAAAGACGACCATTAGTTTTCAGAATCGTTACCAAAACGAGGCCGCATACGATCATTAGTCGTCTGCGGTCTCTATCTTTTTGAGCCAGCTTTCGATCTCGTGCGCTTCTTCCGCCGAAAGATCCTTTTCGCCAAATCTCACGCGGTTATATTTCTGAGTAATACTCACAACCTCAGCCGAACCAAGTCCGAAAGCAAACTCAAGCGGAGTTTGGAACGGCTGGCGGCTCAATCCTTTTCTAGCCAGTGTCTGCTGCATGCGTTCGTAAAACTCGACTACCGAGTCGCGGCGTTGAGACGCGACCCGATTCCGTACGCGACGCCAAAAGTTCATCTTAGCAATCTTTCGTCCGAGCCAAACGAATAGGAGGACTACCAGAATGCCCCCTATTAAATATGCGAGCGCATATCCGATGGCGGTGAGGCTTGACTGCATTCCTTTGTCGCCGCGAACATCTTTCCACCATTCGATCAGAATATCCCGGGCGTGACCAAAATACGACGCTGACCGTGTTTGATAATCGACAAAGCCGTTCCGGAGCGTCTTGACGAGCGAGCGTTGTTCCTGGTTATCGAAGGCAACAAAATACTGTATCCAGAACGCTTCGAGTGCCTCGATGTATTTGTTAAATTGTCCGACGATCCCGGTCGAGTCCGTTGCGTTTTCACCTGAAAATGGCGTCGGATCAAACGGCACCCAGACGTTCTCTTTGGGAAAATAGACCTCGACCCATGAATGAGCGTTGCTCTGACGAACAACCGTCATGTCAGCCGTCTCGTTATACTCACCGCCGTGGAAACCATTGACGATACGAGTCGCGATGCCCTGTGTCCGCAGCATCACAGCCATCGCTGTCGCGAAGTATTCGCAATGCCCTTCTCGGACGTTGAACAAAAAGTCCGCAAGCGGCTCGTCACCGCCCGACTTTTGCTCGAGGGTGTAGCCAAAATTATTTTGAAGATAATTTTGGACTGCAGCGGCGCGGTCGTAACGATTCTTTTCTTTGGACGCGATGCTGTACGCAAGATCAAAAATGCGCTTGTCGTAGCTCTCCGGCAATTGCAGATAATTTTGCGATTCGTGGCCGTAGTTAGTATTGTCAGCACGCAGCTGCTCACGATTCGGAAGAGATCTGTCCGACAGCACCTTATAACTCACACGTTCATAATTTCGTCTGAAGGTGAGGGCTCCGTAGCTATCTTTTTCGATGAGTGGAAAACTGCTTTGCACAGCTACTGCTTTTGGCAATGCAAACAGCACAGCCGTGTCGAGCGGTTCGAGATAAATGGTTTGGATCGACAGACTATCCCGCCCGGCGGGCTGATCGATCTGGATAAACTCTCGTTCGCCGCGCACATAGGGTTCTTTGGTCGCGGTTCTCGCTCGGCTCCAAGCTTGATTATCAAACGTGTCGAGCGCCGTGCCGCGAAAATAAAGACCCCGTTGCTCGCCCCCGTTGCCCTCGAGTTTGACACGCATCACGACTTCGTTATTTTGCTGAATACGGCCTATGCCCCCCAGCCGGACGAGATCTGAAAATCCCGTCTGCGTATCGATCCCGCCCTGCTTGCCGCCAAAACCCGCTCCGCCGACACGCGGCAGCATAAAAAATAGCGGTGTCGCCAGCATCACAATAAAAACGATCAGGGCGATCGATGTCGTAGGCAGCCTGCGGGCCGGGACAACCGCCGTCGAAGTGAATGCGGACAGCTCGGCCTTTTTGTCGATAGAGGTTTTAGTCTCCACATCCCTAGCGGTCTTGCGCATTTCAAATGCAATGATCGCGCAGACCATTACAAGCAGATACGCAAGGAACGTGACCAGATACAATGCACTGATGCTCAGCCCC
>JBGTII010000029.1:0-5100 GCA_041745735.1 Pyrinomonadaceae bacterium
CGAGAAACCCGTCGCCGGAGCGATTGACTTGGATAAGCCCCATGTAGTGATGTCCAGTGGTGGTCGCGATCGTTGGCCGGCTGAGGAAATCCTCCAACCAAGCTCATTCCAGAGTCAACACGCCCCAGTTCGCCGGATAGAACTCGGCCTCGGTGGGCACATCGTTGATCACGTTGGTGTGAGGGTCGGCCCAATGTCGTCGCTGCCCGATAAGCGCGCCGGTCTGATCGCTGAACAACACCGCCACATCGCCCCGCAATTCCAAGCCCGGTGACGGCTCGATGCCCAGCACCGACCATGGCACCTTGGCCGACACCAGATAGCGCGTCTTGTCGCCGCTGATCTGCGATTGAATCTCGACACCTTGCTCGATCGCCGTGTGCGCGAACGCCGTCTTACGCACCGGCGATTCGAAGACAAACGGGCTGCTACTTTCTCCGTGAGGTCTGTAAGTCACCGCCACTTCGCCCGCCGTCGTCGGTGCCAGCAGCACGCGCGTGCCCGCCAATTGCTCGTGGGCGTACTCCTGGTTCGGGGCCATGAACACATTTACGCTGTCACCGGTCTTGAACAGCAGTGGGCCGGGGCTACCGGCGTTGGTCCACGGCGTGGTGTCCTCCACCATCCAGCCCACGAACAGGTGGGTGTCACTGTAGCGCATGACGACGCGCGCCAGTTCCTCGCGCCCGCTACGTATCGTCAGCGACGACTTGTCGTCGAAAGCCTGAGCATCCAGGGGAATCGCGTCGCCACGCGCGATGGTGAATTTGCGTTCTTTGTAGTCCGCACCGCTATGCACCCCGGCCGCGGCCGCATCGAGGGCGAAGAGGTTTTTCAACATCTCTGCCGCTTGGCCAAAGACCACGGTGCGTCGTGCTATTTCGCCAGCGTCGGCATCGCCAATTCCGAAGGCAAGACCGAAGAAGAAATGGCCGTCCCGGTAAAAGGCGTCGCGTATCACGTCGCGTTCGACGGGCTCGTCAAAATGGAGCTGCTCGCAGGAAGTTAGCCACCGATGCCACAATCTTCTTTATTTGTGTTATTCGTGCAATTCGTGGCAAAAAACTCTTTATTTTAACAACGAGAACCAACTACCGCCCAACTAGTTTTCGGACGGTGGCGATGGCTTCGGTGTAGGCGGTTTTGTCGGTTTGGGGGGAGCACATTACGGCGCGGTCGTCGATGAAGGCGGCGACGCGGGGTTTGCCTTGGCCCATGTAGACGTCGGCGTAGGGTATCTTGTGGGTTTCGAGCCACTCGACTATTTTGATGCGGAGCTGGCCGGCGGTGAGGACGGTGGGCTCGTATTCGCCGCCCTGATCCTGTGAACAGCGGGCGCTAAAGATGACGATGTCGGCGACCTCAGCGATGCTCTCGGCAAATTCGCGTGCACCGGGCAGCGGGTCACCAATGTGGTCAAATCCCTGCCAGCCCTCATAACGCGCGAGCACTCCGTCAAGGTCGAGACAGACGCGCGGGCGATTACGTCCACCCGCCGGAGCCTTTTTCTTTGCCGGCTTTTTGACGGGCATGTGCTGCTGCTTTTCTCGCTCGGCCTTTTTCTGTTTTGACAGCTTTGGCAGCTTTGACGGCTTGGTCGCGAGCATTACTTCGATGGCTTCGCCGCCGTCGAGCCACTCGTTTTCGTCGGTAAATTCGAAATTGTAGATACGCGTGTAATGCGGCCGCGAATGGTGGCGGCCGGGCAGACGCAGCGTGTACGGCAGATCGTCGGGCCCGACGGCACGCTTTGGCGGAAAGATCTCAGGCTTACGGGGCAGGCCGAGCTCCTGCCATTCGGAACGGAGGTCGTCGGCAAAATCGAACACATCGGCGAGCGGATATTCTTTGTCGAGCAGCACCCACAAGTGATGACCCCCGACGCCGTTCGAGTCGGTTACGATCGGATCCATTCCCTGAGCCCGCAAGCGTGCGGCCCACGTAAACAGCGCGTTGCGGTTTGCATCGACGATCTCATCGGCGTTTGTGACGGATTCGTCGTGCAGATCGATATCGACCGCGAACCATTTGCACGTCGCGTGGTCCGAGATCGAAAACATCCCGATGAGATGATTAGGGGCTTTGCCGGAGAAATGTCGCTCGAGTTTGGTAAGCGTCACCATGTCAGTGCCGAGCGCACGTCGCTCTTTTATCGGCAGCATGACGACGCTGACTTTGTCGTGTTTGATGGTGTACTGGCTCCAAACGTCCCGGCGATTGACGAGGCGTTTCATCGCCCATTCGGCAAGCTGAGGCGCGTAGCGGATCCACTCTTCGGCGATCCACAACAGGCGTTTGTTGCCGGCGAATTCGATAAAAGGCAGCGTCATGGGGATAGTTTACAACAAGGCGGAAGCCTGTACGAAGTAAGGGCGTTACTCGCACGTGGATGTTACGCCCTTACTTCGTGCAGGCTCGCTCCTAAGAAATGACACGCCATCACAGCCCGATCTTATTCCAGCCGCCAATGAAATTTTCCTTCGCCATTCGTTCGAAATGTTTTCGAGCGGCGGCTTCGGTCGAGGCGATGCGGATGTCGCGTTCGAGCGGGTTTTTACGGTTCGGCGAAAAGTCCGTGAGATAGACGACGAACGCCGGAAACTCGGCCTTTTTCTCTTTGTTCGTTTTCCAGAGCAGCAGTTTGCGGACCATCGTGTTGCCCTTCATTTCTTTGATATACACCTCGCGTTCGAGCAAAGTGCTGGGTTCACCGGCCGCGTCTTCGACAACCTTTTCGGTCAGCGTTACCGGCGCAAGCTCGGTGAGCTGGCGGATGTTGACATCGTCTTCGAGTGCGTCTTTGTCGTCGCGGATGCGAACGTACTGCGGCGAGATGACGCTGACGAGCGGCATTCGCGAGAGGGCGTTGTAGCGTTTGCCGTCCCATTTGAGAACCATGCGGTTGATCGGCCCGCCGCGAGAGCTTTCGGTGATCAGATCGAGACACGAGATCTCGATGACGGGGCCGGGTTTGATCATTTCATAGGCGACATAGTCGTTATTTACCGCGACGTAATCGGACGGCACGACGCGGCGTTTCATCTCGGCGGCAAAGGTTTTGCGGTCTTCGTCGGTAAACCCGCCGCCCACGCGGGTCAGCTCTTGGAACGTGCCGTCGTTGCGTTTGACCGCCACGAGCAGATCGTGGAGCATGCCCTTTCGCTCGTCGCTGCCCTCGCTGTAGCCGATGATCGCGACATCAAGGCTGTGCTTGCTCTTGACCTTGTACCAGTTCGCGGTGTCGTGTTGGAGCACGAGGCCCTCGGAACCTTTGTCGATCACCCAGTCCGCGAACCGCGTTAGGATCTCGTCGGTTTTCTTGGTCAAAACATGCTCGACCGGGATGACAAGCTTGCCCTTGCCGAACCATTTGTCGAGCAGGCTAAATTTCTTTTTGAGCGTGTCGGGCTTTTTACCGTCAAGTTCGACGAGATCAAAAACGGCGAGGCCGAGCCGTTTCATATCGTCAACCGAGTCAGGATTGCGCAGTGTTCCAACGACGCGGTGGATGCGAAGGCCCTTGAAATTCTCCGCCCGAAGATAGATCTCACCAGCGAAGATACAGGAATCAACCTTTGCGGCTTTGAGCAGTTTTTCTGCTTCTTCGAAAGCGGGCAAGCCCATTCGGACAGTGCCGCCGGGATTTACCGAGATCAGCTTTTTGCCGTTAAAAAATAACAGGCAAAATTCGCCGTCGTATTTACGAGTCGCGAGATAGCCGCGGGCGGCGTGAATGCGGGCGATGTCCTGCGCCGAAACGGCGTGCATCTTGGTGCTGAGTTCGCGTTTGTAGTCCGAGGTTTTAGCGTGCAGCGACGGATCGGCGAGGTAGATCACCTCGCCAAAGCCGTAATCGCCCTTTTTCTTGTTTAGATTTTTTTCGTCGAAATCAAGATTCACTCAGCGATCTCCTTTGGCCGTTTTAGCTCGATATTCGAAAGCTGGAGGATGAGCAAATACTCGTCGCCTTTGATCCGGCCTTCGAGAAACGCGTTGTACTGTAGCCCGCCGCGATGCATCACGATCGGCCGGTCGCCTTTTTCACCGCCGCGAACAATGAGGAAAGAGTTGCGTTCGTGCAGCTCCTTTGCCATGTCGTAAAGAAAATCAAACGTCAGGCCGTTGACGTGGATGAGTTGACGTTTGTGCGTAAAAACAAATCGGTGCGCCGCCTCTTCTTTCTTGATATATTTGCCGGTCCAGCGCAGCGGGATGTCGGTGTTGATATTTTGCGCCTCTTTCTTACGAGTACGGCGTTCTCGAAGACTGCCGTCGGGGTTCGTAACGACTTCGACTTCATCAACTAGATGGATAATGCCTTTCTTGGACACGTAAACCTTGGACGTATCGGTCAGATACATCCCAAATTCGTTCATGTCGATCTCAGGGTCCTCTTTGATGAGGGCTTTGGCGACCGCGGCCAACGTCTTGCGTTTTTTCATCAACGCGTCGAGGTCGTGCTCGATGTCGGTCTTTAGCAGCCGCCGCGTCTCGACGGGATTGCCTTTTGGATCGACAAACTGAACATTACGGATCGGTCCGACGGCCTCAAACGCGACCACCGCATCGCGGTGTTTAGGATTAGAGATATTTATTGCCATTTCGCGTACCTGTTACAAAAGATCAAAATCAATATCGTCACCTGACACCTCTTCCTCTTCGAGCGAGTCGAGGCGGGCGGCCTGATTTAGTTTTGCGAACTGAAAACGGGCTTGTTTGCCGATCACCATAAAAGCGTCGTCTTTATTTCCGATGATAAAAGCATTGTCGTATTCCGTACCGCCGCGATAGCTGAAGGGGAATGAGTAGATCAGCCCCGACGAGAGATGGTCGAGCAAAAATTTGAGATCGCCGTCCTCGTCCGGGTCGAGAACATAAACCGATTTGACGACTTGAGAGAGATAATCGTCGATGTCGGCGACGTTTAATTTGTTTGGAGCACTAAAGGACGATTCGACCGTCTCGATCTCTTCACCCTCCAAATTTACCGCCTTGAGCGAAGGGCGTTCGATCGAGTTTCCCTTTTGATCAACCGTCGCGAGTGCCGTGCCGCCCTTGTTGAGCAAAGTTTTACCGTCAGAGGCGAGCACTAGCAGTTGT
>JBGTII010000030.1:0-27450 GCA_041745735.1 Pyrinomonadaceae bacterium
TGATAGCAAGTAAACCTCTGGCCGTCGATCTCAAAACTGCCGCCGGCGACATTTCCGTCTGGGCCGGGCATCGTCGAGACGACGCGGCAATTTGGGATCACCGAGGCATAGAACTGCATCGCCTCGTGACAGCGGTCCTGAAACATCAGAAACGTAGTTACTTTTTGCATTATTTCTTTTTCTCCAGATTTTGTTTAACTCTGAATTTTACAATGTCCGCAACGAGTTTTAGCGGTAACTTTTTATCGATCGGAAATTGAACCGTTCCCTTTGAGGTGTGGTACGCAGCCAATTCTTCGCTAAATGCCGTAATAGCCCCTGCTCCCGGATAGAAGCCAATGTGTTTACCATATCCAGCAAAATGTACCAATAAGCCGTTTAGCTTATAGCTCGGAATGGCATAGCTGATCGTCTCTTCGGCCGTTGGAGCGGCTTTTTTGATTGTTGAGCGCATCTGCACCAACAGTTTTTGAACCTCCGGCGGGAACCCGGAAATATACGCATCAACATTTTCTGCTTTTTCTCTCATTTAGGCAGTTTGCGAATTTGACCGCATAGATCCAAGCAGCGAATCGAGTTTTTCGTAACCCTCGCTGACGCCGCGTTCCATACCTGATTGGATCATTCCGTCGCGATCCTGGACAGACTGAAATACGGACTGATGCACAATACGGCTGCGGCCGTCGCCAAGGTCTTCGAATTTTGTCGTGCCCATGATGACGTGACCCTTTTCCGGCAGGCCGTCAAATTCGAATGTGCCGATTATACGCTCTGGTGCGCGCACTTCGTGGTAAACGCCGTGAAATGCGTATTTATGGCCGTCGCGTTCATGGACGAACTTATATGAGCCGCCAGCGAACGCGTCCATCTGCTCGACCGTCATTGTCAGGTCGTTGGGGCCAACCCATTGCGCTAGAGCTCCGCTTCGGTGTAGGCACGAAATACCAGCTCACGCGGAGCATCAAATTCGCGAATGATGAATAGTTCCTGTTTGCCGGGTTCGGCTTTGATCTCTGTCTTGTTTGCCATGTTGTTTCTCCAGTTTATTTATTTATCTGAAAAGGGAAGCATTGGTGCGTCAGATGCGTCCTCTTTCATCTTGTCTAATAACTTATCCAGCCGCTGAAATTCGGTTTCCTTAACGGCTGCAAATTGTTTGATCCATTTTTCGAGTTCTTTCATAGGTTTAGGATTTAGATGATAGATCCGCTGCTGGGCACGTTTCTCGACACGGACAAGCTTTGCCTCGCGGAGCACTTTCAGGTGCTGTGAGATCGCAGGCGGGCTCGCTTTGAACTTGCCGTAAATATCACCCGCAGAAATGCCATTTTTAGCTACGAGCATCTCAAGGATGTTTCGTCGAGTTGGTTCTGCAAGTGCGGTGAAAGTATCCATGGTTTTTATAATAAAGCGGATACTTAATTAAGTCAAGTATTAAATACTAAATAGTTATGCCCACGAAAATACACAAAAGGCACGAATAAGATCGGTTCTCATTTCGTGCCTTTCGTGTATTTCGTGGGCTATATTCTTAGATCGATGCGGAGATCGCTTCGTCGAATATCTCTAAGGCGACATCGACATGTTCGCGTGCGAGAATCAGAGGTGGTGAGAAGCGGATGCTGTTAGGACCGCAGCCGAGGATGATGAGGCCGCGGTTAAAGCATGCCATTTCGACTGTGTCGCGAAGCTCGGGTGCGGCCGTATTGCTGGCCTTATCAGTGACAAACTCAACCCCGAGCATCATGCCTAAACCCCGGACATCACCGATGCAATCATATTTATCTTTCAGCTTATTCAGGCCGGCTTCGAGATAAGCACCCACATCGCGGCTGTTATCGACTAGGCCCCCTTCGAGCAGTTCGATGGTTTTCAGGGCGGCAGTCAGAGCGACAGGGTTGCCGCCGAATGTTGACGCGTGGGCACCTTTGTGCCAGTCCATAATGTCGGCACGAGCGATACAGGCACCAATGGGCATACCTGAGCCGAGGCCTTTGGCGAGGCACATGATGTCAGCCTTGACCCCTTCGTGATGGTCAAGGGCAAACATTTTGCCCGTGCGGCCCATACCTGATTGAACCTCGTCGATGATGAGCATAATGCCGTTCTCATCGCAGATTCGTCTTAGCTCTTTTACGAACGCTTTTGGGGCGGGAATATAGCCGCCCTCGCCTTGGACGACTTCGAGGACAATACCGGCAACCTCTTCGGGGGGCGTTGTCGTTTGGAACAATTTCTTTTCGATCCAGTTAATGCAATCGCGAGTGATCGTCGCTTCGTCGACCTGCTGATCCGTGACGAAGTGACGGAATTTATTGGGATATGGAATATGTACTACATCGAGAGCCTGCCGCATAAATCCAAGACGTTGAGCTTTTTTGGAACTTGTGAGACTCAATGCTCCGAGCGTGCGGCCGTGGAACGAGCCGTAGAACGAGATAAATTTTTGCCGCCGTGTGTGGTACATCGCGACCTTGAGAGCGGTTTCGATCGCCTCTGCACCGCTGTTGGCAAAGTGGGTTTTTGTCGGTCCGTCGATCGGACAGATCTCATTTAATTTCTTGCCGAGCTCCGGCATGTGGCGGTAATAAAAGTCCGTGCCGCATAGATGGATCAGTTCGCCGACCTGTTTTTGTATCGCCGCAACGACTTCAGGGTGGCAATGGCCGGTCGAGCATACCGCAACGCCGGCGTTGCAATCCAAAAAGACGTTGCCGTCCGGGTCGGTGATCCAGACGCCGCTAGCGTGATCGGCGACCAATTTATAATCCGGACGCGGATAGCTGGGCGTTACGTATTGTGCGTCAGCGTTGATGATCTCAAGCGACTTTGGCCCCGGCAGTTCTGTTTTGATAACGGGACGCTGCAATTCTGTTGATGGTGTCATGATGGTTCTCCTGAATGTTAAGAGTGCGCGATTTATCGCGTAAAGGGTTGATAGGAAACAGGCTAAAGCCTGCACTCTGAACGAACGGAGAGTTAGTCACCGGCGAAGAGATTCGCTCGCTGCTTCATGGGACGGAGTTTTGAGATGCAACGCGATGTCATACGGAATGTAGCCGCTAATATATCAGAATGTTGGCCGGGTTTCAAAAAGGCCATGGGGCGTGAAACAATGTGGTAATGGAAACCTCTGAAAAATTCACCAATCGGCTCATAGATGAGACCAGCCCTTACTTGCTCCAACACGCACACAACCCTGTTGATTGGTATCCGTGGGGCGAAGAGGCCTTTCAGCGGGCACGCGACGAGGACAAGCCTGTGCTCGTCAGCATTGGCTATTCGGCGTGTCATTGGTGCCATGTGATGGAGCATGAGTCGTTTGAGGATCCGGCGGTCGCCGGGGTGCAGAACGAGCATTTCATAAACATCAAGGTCGATATGGAAGAGCGGCCTGATGTCGATCAGATCTATATGAACTTTGTTCAGCTAACGACCGGACGCGGCGGCTGGCCGATGAATGTATTTCTGACGCCCGACAAGCGGCCGTTTTTTGGCGGTACGTATTTTCCGCCGCAGCCTCGATACGGCATGCCAAGCTGGCAGCAGATATTGATAAGTATCGCCGAGGCTTATAAGAACAAACGCGACGAACTGGAAACATCTGCAAATAACATTGTCGGCGAATTGAGGCGGATGAGCGTGGTCGAGGCAGCCACGGGAACGCTATCGGTGGATATACTCGATGCCGCACAGGCAAGTTTCGTGCGGACCTTCGATACGGTCAATGGTGGTTTTGGCGGAGCTCCAAAATTTCCGGCGGCGATGTCGCTGGAATTTTTACTTCGTTACCACCACCGAACGGGCGACGATATGGCTTTATCAATCGTCACGCACTCGCTCGATAAGATGGCGAACGGTGGGATCTACGATCAACTTGGCGGAGGTTTTCATCGCTATGCGGTCGATGCTATCTGGCTCGTGCCGCATTTTGAAAAGATGCTTTACGACAACGCGCAACTCGCTCGCGTATATCTGCATGCGTATCAGGTAACGGGACATGAATTTTACAAGCGCATCACCATCGAGACCCTCGAATACATTCGCCGCGAGATGCTCGACGCTTCGGGTGGGTTTTATTCGACGCAGGACGCGGATAGCGAAGGCGAGGAAGGGAAGTTCTTTGTCTGGGCAGCGGAGGAGATCGGGGAAATTCTTGGTGATGATGCCGTAGAGTTTTGCACGTATTACGACGTAACTACTGAGGGGAATTTTGAGGGGCATAATATTTTGAATGTTAAGAACCCGGTCGCTATCGCTCCCGGTTCTGACTTGAAGAAGAAATTATTTGATGTGCGAGAAAAACGGATCAAGCCCGGACGCGATGAGAAGGTGCTGGCGGCTTGGAACGGTCTGATGTTGGCGGCGTTTGCGGATGCGGCGGGCGTGCTTGGTAATGATGATTATCTCCAGATCGCGAAACGCAACGCCGAGTTTTTGATGACCGAGATGCAGAATGGCGGACGGCTTTATCGAACTTGGAAAGTCGGCGCGGCTAAGCTCAATGGTTACGTCGAGGACTATGCAAATGTCGCGGACGGGCTGATCGTGCTTTATCAGGTTTCGGGTGAAGTGAAATATTTGTCCGAGGCTAGACGGCTGGCCGACCTCATGATCACCGAGTTTTGGGATGAGGATAATGGCGGATTTTTCTTTACGTCGAACGACCACGAAGAGCTTGTCGTTCGCAACAAAGACTTTTACGATAATGCGACGCCATCGGGAAATTCGGTTGCGGCGGATGTGTTGCTGCGGCTCGCGACACTGACCGGAGATGACAAGTACGAGCGGTTCGCGGTGACTGTTCTAAGGCTGGCGGCATCGCAGATACGGCGGCATCCGCAAGGATTTGGGCGGGCGTTATCGGCGTTGGAATTTCACCTTGGGGAGACGAAAGAGATAGCAATCATCGGCGAACAGGGAAACGATCTAGAAAGAGGTGTGATGGAAAAATATCTGCCGAACGCTGTGATCGTATTAAGCCGGAAAAAAAGTGACGGGACGATACCGCTCCTTGACGATCGCGACATGATCAACGACCGTCCTACTGCGTATGTTTGCGAAAATTTTGTCTGCGAAAGACCCGTCAATGAGGTCGAGGATTTGCTTAGCCTTCTGAAATTGACATGAAAAAGCCCGGTCGGGCCGGGCTATTTCGATCGGTAAAACCCCGATTAGGGCTTCTTGTTTGCGTTAGCGTTTCCGTTGCCCGAAACAGCATTAGCAACCGTATTTACAGCGTTACCTGCCGTGTTGGCGACGGTGTTGGCTGCATTAGCGACCGTATTCGCAACAGCGTTTATGGTGCTGTTACTGTTCTTATTCCCATTTGCGTTATTAGCGTTACCCTTGTTGGCATTATTTCCCGCTGAGTCTCCGCACGCGATCGCAATTGCTCCGATGATCAACACTGACGATAGAATTATTAACTTTTTCATAAACGTTTCCCCTTTTGTCCTCAAAGATTTGACCCCTTAGACTTACCGTTGACTAGCCAATGCTGGTTCACGAAGTACCATCGAGGTCATTGGCCACTATAATAAGGCTAGACAAGTAAGTCAACCCAAACGCGGGGTTGAAATGATCTGGATTTAATAGGGGAACCCGGCTCACAGAAAAAAGCCCGACCGTCTAGAACGATCGGGCTTTTTATTAGCTTAGATAACTAAACTATTTCTTTGTGTTTGCGTTTGCGTTAGCATTTGCAGCCGGTGCGTTAGCAGCCGGTTTGTTAGCCATTGCGTTCGAAGCTGCGTTTGCAGCGTTAGCAACTGTGTTAGCAGCAGTTGCAGCCTGATTAGCAGCATTTGCCATAGCGTTTGCAGCCGTGTTCATTGCGTTTGCAACTGCTTTATTAGCATTTGCATTGTTTGTGGCTGCTTCTCCGCAAGCCATTCCTAAAGCACTCATAACAAGAACTGCTGATAGTGCGATTACTTTCTTCATAATGATTCTCCTGTCTTCTTCAAAGATTAGATCTAATTTATTTACCGAAGACCGTGCAAGCACAGTCCTTGTTCCCAAATCTTTCTTATTTTTGGAACATTGGTCAATATAGTCATCAAACGCAACATAGTCAACCCTGAAATGTGGATAATTTTAATTTATTCAAAAAAAGTTTGTTTGAACGAAGTGCGGTTAGCAGGTCCTGTGACCTGCGATCACCCAAAAAAAACACCCCGTCCGAAAACGGGGTGCTGTTTGCTAAATAACGATGGCCTGAAACTAAGGCTTTTTCGTCGGCGACGGTGCCGCCGTGTTGGCTTTCGGTGCATTTGCATTCGGGGCCGTTGTGTTGGCCTTCGGTGCATTCGCATTCGGAGCGGTCACGTTAGCTGCAGGGGTCGCGGTGTTAACCGGAGCGGGTGTAGCCGCATTTACGACCGTGTTCGCCGGTTTAACTGTAACATTTGTGTTGGACCCCTCGCCGCAAGCCATGCCCAAAGCGCTCAATCCAAGAACAGTTGAAAGTACAATTAACTTTTTCATTTTATTAAGACTCCTAAATCTTTCTCAAAGAATATAAATCCTGTTGCCAGGTACTCGGCTGATCGAACACAGCCGTTTTGCCTTGAACTCTTTCTTATTAAAGGCAAACGTTAAGATAGAGATTGCGGACAGCTTTGTCAACCTATATCTGACCAAATAGACGCTATTTTCAAAGATTTTTTTTGGCCCCTTTTCGTCTGTTTTTGTGATATGTCGCGATGCCGATGTTTATTGGTTATTAAATTAAATTCTTGACTTAATTTGAGTCAAAAAGTTATCTTTGAATAGGGACAATTTCCTGCCTTTGAACTCTCATTCTCATACCCTCTCGATAATGGAAAAATTCACCGAAACGCCTGAGGCGTCAAATAGCGGCCGAACCGTGTCAACATATCCAGTCGTTATAATTGCGGCATCGCTAGCGGCGATAGTCGCGACATATTTTCTCGCGAATTCCTCTATGGAGGTAGAGTCAAAGACGCGTGGATTTTCGGCGGTCATCGGCTTCTTTCTGGCCGTATGCGCCCTGTTCTATTTTTGGCAAAAACGAGGCAAGGACGATGCGGCTGTTTCCGGCGATGGATTTGCCGTCGATCTCGATCGACGGCTTGAGGCACTCGACGAGGCAAACGAATATTTTACTGGGGCACTTGGGCCGGCGGATACTTTCAGGCTTGTGGCGAACCGCATCAAGGGCGTGGTCGAATACCGCTCGTTAGCTCTAATGCTGCTCGACCCTTCGCGGTCGCATTTTATTATCTCCGAAGTCGAGGGCGTCGGTGTCGCGGATCAGAAAGGTAAGGTTTGGAGCTTTGACTCCGGCATCGCGGGCCGCTGCTATTACAGCCAGATCGTCGAGCTTGGCCGCGAAGAGTTTTCTCGGGGCGACGTAGCGTTGCCGAGCATTGCAATACCACTGATTCGTGAGGCAGCGGTTTTCGGAGTGTTGCGGCTGAACTTTGAACCAAAATTTGATCTTGAAAAGGTCGATCCATCGGTGTTTGAATCGATCGGTACGCGGGTCGCGCCGCTAATACTGAGCTCGGTCGCACTTGCGCAAAGTCAGCAAAATGCTTTGACCGACGCGACCACTGATCTGCCAAACGAACGCGCGTTTTATCTGATCGTCGAAAATCAGATCGCCGAGGCGTCGAGAAATCGCGAAGCGCGTCCGCTGACGATTCTCGCTATGGATATAAAAGGGTTTGACGAGATCAACCAAAAGTACGGCCATGCGGCAGGGGACCGGGCACTCAATTTCGTCGCACATACAATAAAAGACAATCTGCGGCAGATGGATTTTTTTGCACGCTCGCAGGATGACGAATTTCTCGCCGTCCTGCCGACCGCGTCAAAAGAAATGTCGTCTGAGGTCATTGCCCGTATTCACACCGGATTTTTCGGCCGTAAGCTACAACTGACTGAGACGGACTCGATCGAGGTCGAGATGAATTTTGGCTGGGCGGCTTATGGCGAGGATGGCGAAACGGTCGAACAGCTTCTCAGTATCGCCGGCGTTAGAAAGGATCAGGCAAAATATTCGGATCCGAGCAAGGTGCTTTGGTTTCCAAAAGAACTCGTAAATTAGCCGCAGGCGTTGTATATTTGGTCAATGGCCAAGATAACGTTTTACGGCGGTGTCGGCACGGTTACCGGCTCAAAATATCTACTCGAACATAACGGCAAAAAGATACTTGTCGATTGCGGACTGTTTCAGGGCCTAAAAGAGCTGCGTGAACGCAATTGGCAAGATCCGCCATTTGTCGCGTCTGAGATCGACGCGGTGATAATCACGCACGCCCATATCGACCACACGGGTTGGCTGCCGCGTCTTGTAAAGCTTGGCTTTAATGGTCAGGTTACCACGTCGCGTGCGACCGGCGATCTGTTAAAGATATTGCTCCCGGATTCTGCCCGCCTACAGGAAGAAGAAGCCGATTACCGCAACCGCCACGACCTGACAAAGCACACGCCCGCATTGCCTCTTTACGATGAGGACGATGCCCGAGCGGCCTTGCAGCTGCTGCGGCCGGTACCAAACGATGGCCAGCCGTATGAGATATGCGAAGGCGTGACAGCGAGTTTTATGGTTGCGGGGCATATCATGGGGGCAAGCCTTGTGCTGGTCGAGATGGCCAATGCTCGCGATGATGGCTCGTCAATTAAGTTTCTCTTCTCCGGCGATCTGGGTCATTACGATCAGCCGATAGTTAAGGATCCGGCAACCCCGCCTGACTGCGATTATCTGATGTGCGAATCGACATATGGCAACCGTCTGCATGGTGACATCGACTCGGAAACGCAGATGGCGAACATTATCAATGATGCTGCGCAACGTAATGCACCGATCCTGATCCCGGCGTTTGCCGTCGGGCGTACACAGGAGGTGCTGTACATGATCCGCGAGCTCGAGGAGCAAAAGTGGATACCCGTCCTGCCCGTTGTCGTCGATTCGCCAATGGCGTCACAGGCGACGCAGGTCTATAACCGCTGGCACGAAGAGCATGATCGCGAATACGCCTCGATCCTGGCAAGCAGGCGGCACCCGCTCAGAACGGCGTCGATGTCAACGGCGTCGAGCCGCGACGAGTCTAAACATCTGAACGAGCTGAAAGGAGCGAGGATCATCATTTCTGCATCAGGAATGTTGAGCGGCGGACGCGTGCTGCATCATGCGATGCGTCTGCTGCCAAATGAAAATGCGACGCTCGTTTTTGTCGGCTATCAGGCAGCGGGGACGACCGGACGCCGCATCCAAGACGGCGAACGCGAGGTTCGCATAATGAAACATTGGATACCGGTAAAATGTCACGTCGCAAAGGTCGAGGGCTTTTCTGCCCACGCTGATTGGAAAGCCGTCATCCGCTGGCTGTCGGGACTCAAATCTACGCCAAAAACAGTTTTCACCACCCACGGCGAACCACATGCCGCCGAGGCCATGGCGGGGCATATCCGTGACGAATTTAGCTGGAACGTCGTCGTGCCGTCGTATGAGCAGGTAGTCGAATTGTCCTGATGCATTATTCCGAAACAAAGCCGCACGGATTTTCCGAGCATTTCGTTAAGCTGTACTGGGAACTCGCGTACAGAAGAAACGAAATGTCCGGGCCGGAACCCGTTTTGCCAAATGGTTGCGTGGAGATCATTTTTGACTTCCGAGAGCGTTTCATGACATACCGGTCAGGCGCGCTGGCTGAGATCCAACCTAGATCGATAGTCGCGGGCCAACTTACTTCGCGTTTGATGATCGGGCCGAGCGGTGAAACGGATATGTTTGGAGTGCGTCTTCGGTATGAGTCTGCGTTTTCTTTGCTCGGTATTTCGATGTTTGAGATACGCGATCAGATCGTAGATCTTCATGATGTGATCGGTGCGGTCGAGAATGAGCTTTTCGAAAAGCTCGCCGCAGCAGTCGGGCTAGATGAGCGCGTCGCAATCTTTGAAAAATATCTCTTTGCATTAAATACGCGTCCGGTCAGTACAGAGTTGGCTGCGTGCGTCTCTGTCCTGCGTTCGACGAACGGAGCGAAACAGATCGCTCATTGTGCTGCGAATCTGCGTTGGTCCGAACGCCGACTCGAACGTACGTTTAACGAGCAGATCGGGCTTTCACCAAAGCTCTTTGCCCGAATCATCAGGTTTCAATCATTACTCGCGAATGCTGCCAAAGATAGATCGTCATTGCTCGACCATACATTTGCCGCCGGTTACTATGACCAATCTCACATGATCCGAGATTTTCGCAACTTCGCAGGTGTAACGCCGATGGAATATTTTGGTCGCGACCTGATGCTGTCGGGACTTTTTGTAGATGCATGACCTCTGTCGGATTTTTACAATACAACAGCAAGGGCGATAAGGTAGATTTTCCGCATACCCAAATATCGGGTCAAAGGAGAAAATTTATGAAGTTTAAGATCGTATTGGCATTGGTTGTGTTCATCGTCGCATCGTCGGCCTTCGGACAAGGTATGGCGGACATCGCGAGCGTGAAATGGCTAACGGGTTGCTGGCAAAAGGATAATGACAAAGTCGGGACTCTTACACTGGAACAGTGGACGACTTCGGACGGCGGCATGTTGTTTGGTGTCGGGCGGACGTTTAAAAGCGGCAAGCTCGTATCATGGGAATTTATGCGTATTGCTCAGGACGGTGATTCAGCTAAGTTTTCAGCTCAATTACCAAACGCAGCAGCAGCGACGTCCTTTGCTCTAAAAACGGCGTCAAAAGACGAGCTTGTATTCGAGAATCTGCAAAATGATTTCCCGCATCGGGTGATCTATCGCAATGCGGGGCCGGACAAACTCGCCGCTCGTATCGAAGGCAAGAACGGCGAAAAGGAAATGGCGATAGATTTTCCTTTCAAACGAATCAAATGTGAGTAGTTACTCGTAACGCAGGCACTCGATCGGGTCAAGCTTTGCAGCTTTTCGGGCAGGTAATACACCGAAAACGAGTCCGACCCCGATCGAGACTGCGAGCGATAGCAGTATCATCCACAGTTCGACCTTGGCTGGCAGAGCAGGAAATAGCAGTAATATCAGATTACTGATGCCGACCGCTAATACAATGCCTATGAGCCCTCCGAATAAGGTTAAAGCCATCGCTTCAGATAAAAATTGGAAAACAATGGCTGAGCGGGTCGCCCCGACGGCTTTGCGAATGCCGATCTCTTTTGTTCGTTCGGTGACGGAAACGAGCATGATGTTCATCACCCCGATACCGCCTACGAGCAGGCCCAAGCACGAGATAGCAATGGCGGCACCGCCAATTCCGGCGAGCATGCCGTCGAACTGCGACATAAAATCGTCGGCCGTTTTGATATCAAAATCATTTGGAGATTCTGACTTTACGCCCCGCCTCGCCCGCAGAACTCCCTCGATCTCTTGAACGGCATCCTTGATCTTACCGGGCTGAGCCTGCGCGATATGGAGAACGGCATCGCGGGTCGGGGCGACCTTTCTCGCCGTCCGGAACGGCATGAATATCTTACGGTCCTCCTCGTTCTCGCCAAAAAATCCCGACTGACGCTTTTCCATAACGCCGACGATCTCCCAAGTAGAGCCATTCATTCTGACGATCTTGCCGATCGCCTCTTCGGCATCGCCGTCGAATAGGGCCTCGACAGCGTTCACCCCGATAACGATAACGTTGCGTCTTTCGTAGTTGTCGGCCTCGTTTAGCCAGCGGCCCTCCCGGATGATGAGATTTGTTATCTTGTCGTAATTTGAAGTGACGCCGTCAGTCAATGCCCAACGATAATTTTTGTCTTTGTAGATCATGTTATCGTCAAAGCCAGTGCCCCACGAACCGATATTTATCGCAACCGTAGCAACATCAGTCAAAGACGGCGAAAACGCTGCGACCGCACTTGCATCGTCCATAGTGAGCGGTTTCCGGTTTCTCTCGTCTCGATTGCTCGGTCCAAATCCTGTTGAGAGGTGGAAAAGGTAGATGTTATTGGTACCGTAATCCTCGAACATCGCAACTATGCTGCCGCGCAATCCGGTGAGCAGTGACGCTACGAGGACGGCTGTAAGAATACCGATCACTATGCCCAGAATAGTGAGAAATGAGCGGAATTTGTGCGATATGACACTGTCGTATGCCATTTTAAGCACTTCGGCTGGTAATGAGGCGGAAAGTCTTTTCATCAGGTTTAAGCCTTAGACAGAGCGGCGATCGGGTCGAGCCTGGCCGCTTTCCAAGCGGGATAAATGCCCGCGACAATTCCAA
The DNA here is from genome assembly GCA_041745735.1 of Pyrinomonadaceae bacterium. Taxonomy (GTDB): domain Bacteria; phylum Acidobacteriota; class Blastocatellia; order Pyrinomonadales; family Pyrinomonadaceae; genus OLB17. The sequence goes on from JBGTII010000030.1 coordinate 12,226, forward strand.
TAACCGTCGACACCCCGATGCCGATAGTAATATAAAACACAGTGATCGTCATCGTCATTTGCAGCAGCCATCCAACCAGTTGAGTAGCTCCAAACGCGAGCAATAGCCCCAGCAGGCCGCCAACAACGCACAGCAATGCCGATTCGATCAGAAATTGGAGCAAGATCTGCTTTTGCGTGGCTCCGAGAGCCTTGCGCAGGCCCACCTCGAATGTCCGCTCGGTCACGGACACCAGCATGATGTTCATCACAACGATACCGCCGACGACCAGAATGATGAGTGTGATCGGCAGTACCACGAGATTGATCATGCCGGTGACCTGATCCATTGTTTTGTTAAACTCGTCTACGTTTACCACAGAGAAAGTGCTCTCTTCGCTGCCCATCAACTGCCGTTTGTTTCTGAGAGCAAGTTCTGCTTCTTCGATCGCGGGCTGAAAATCTTTCTTTTCGATGGTTTTACCGTGAACCTGAATTCCATTGTTCCGGTTAAAGATCTGATTATGCAGCGTTATCGGAATATAAATATTGCGATCCTGCGACTGCCCAAAGAACGAGCCGCGTTTTTGCTCAACACCAATTATCGTAATTGGCACACCGCGCACCTTAACCGTTTTACCGATAGGTGAGGTAAACTCAAAAAACTTTTCCTTAACGTCCCAGCCGATCACGCCGACGGCTGAGAACCTCGTAACTTCTTCTTTTGAAAAGAAACGGCCGTCGGTCAGGGTCTTGTCCTCGATCTCGTACATGTTGTCGGTAACACCGATCATCCGTACCGAAGGCATTTCGACCGTGCCTTCTTGAATGTCAGCACTGGCGTTCATCTGAGCACCAACGTAGGTCGAGAGCTTAAGATTATCGCGAAGGAATTCGTACTCTTCCCACGTGAGATTTTTGTTTTTGCGATTTCGGCGTTCGTATTCCTCGTCTGACAGGTGCTCCATGCTTGCGAGACGCGTCATCATAAAGTGGTTAGAGCCGAGAACCTTTGATACCTGATCGATGACGTAAGTCTTTAACCCCGCGATCGACGCTCCGACAACGACGACAGCCGCAACGCCGATAATGATACCGATGAGCGTCAGTATCGCTCGCAGTTTGTGCTCAAGGATCGATTTAACGGCGATCCAAAAGGCGTCGAGATAAAATGAGTAAAGCTGCCGCATGGTAAATTTCGAGTTCTGAGTTTCGAGTTGCTATTTTTCAAACGTAAGAAGCGGCAAAATTGTTCAGAAAAAAGTTAGATATGGTCAATTGCGTGGCCCGAAGTGCGGCGTGTTATACTTTTGCTTCGCTTTTTACAGGAATTCAGGAGAAAACACTTGAGCGTTTTAGTAGATAAAAATACGCGTCTGATCGTCCAGGGCATAACCGGAAAAGAAGGCACATTTCACATGCTTGCGATGCGCGAATACGGCACAAGTGTCGTTGGCGGCGTCACTCCGGGCAAGGGCGGATCAACGCATGAGGGCGTCGCGGTCTTTAATACCGTCGCCGGTGCGGTTAAGGAAACCGGAGCGAATGCCTCGGTCATCTATGTGCCGCCGGCATTTGCCGCCGACGCAATTATGGAAGCAGCCGACGCCGGAATACCGCTCGTCGTTTGCATCACCGAGGGCATCCCGGTCGCCGATATGATCAAGGTTAACGAATATCTGTCGACCCGCTCGACGCGTATGATCGGCCCGAATTGCCCCGGCATTATCTCGCCCGGAAAATGCAAGATCGGTATCATGCCCGGACACATTCATATGGAAGGCCGCATCGGCGTCGTATCGCGTTCGGGAACGCTGACGTATGAGGCGGTCGGACAATTGACCGCTCTCGGCCTAGGCCAATCGACCGCCATCGGTATCGGCGGCGACCCGATAATCGGAACAAATCATACGGACGCTCTGCGAATGTTTCAGGAAGACGACGAGACCGACGCCATCGTCATGATCGGCGAGATCGGCGGCACTGCCGAAGAAGACGCTGCTGCTTACGCAAAAGACCACGTCACCAAACCCATCGTCGCATTCATCGCCGGCCAGACCGCACCTCCCGGCCGCCGTATGGGCCACGCCGGAGCGATCATCTCGGGCGGCAAGGGAACCGCAGCAGAGAAGATGGCGGCATTGACCGCAGCGGGGATACGCGTTGTGCAGTCACCGGCGGATATTGGCGTCGCAGTACAAGAAAGTTTGAGATAAAAAACCGCGAAAAACGCGGAGATCACTAAATTAGGAAAGTAACTATATATAAATGAGTAATTTAACATTTGGAATTATAAAGCCCGACGCGGTTCGGGCGGGGAATCATGGAAAGATCGTTGATCGTATCTTGGCAAACGGATTTACGATCCGCGGGATGAAACTTATTCATCAGACCCGAACACAGGCTGAGGGATTTTATGCGGTTCACGCGGGCAAAGGATTTTTTGACGAGCTGACCGAATTTATGTCGAGCGGGCCGTGTGTCGTGCTGGCATTGGAAAAAGAGAACGCGGTCCCGGCGTGGCGTGAGCTGATGGGGGCGACAAATCCGGCTGAGGCGGCAGATGGTACGCTTCGTAAAGATTTTGCGACCTCGATCGGCGAAAATGCGGTTCACGGGTCGGATTCGGACGATAACGCGACAATCGAGATCGCCTATATCTTTAGCAAACTTGAATTAGTTTAGGCGTAAAGGTATAAAAGTTTCAGCAGTTTAACGTTTGTAGATCGCTTTCAACAACCCACCCGCTCACGCAGGTGGCTCTGATAGGATAAAACTATGAAAAAATGCCCGACTTGCGATAAGACGTACGAAGATTCGATGAAGTTCTGTCAGCTCGACGGAGCCACTCTGGTGGACGACGAACCGGCATTTGACCCGTATGCGACAATAGTTTCGACACTGGGAAAGCCGTTCGAGGTACCGCCGATCGATACGGGATCAGAGCAAGCGTCGAAAGTCGAGGCACCTGATGAAGAAGCTGCGGCTGAGGTTCATCAGACGATCGGTTCTATCGCTATCGCACCTCCGGCCGATGCCCTCGAACTGCCGGAACAGGCGGATCCGTTAAAGACGATGTATGCGTCGGATACGGAGATGAAAGAGATCCTCGGTGACAAGGAAGGAACGTCAGTTGCGGACGAGATCCCGTCACCGGAACCACCCGCGTTTATTGCACCTGAGCCGCCGCCATCGCCTTTTGCGATGGCTGAGGAACCTGCGCCCCAGCCTGAGATATTTGAGGATCCCGCTCCGGCTGCACCTGTCTATGACGAACCGGCGACGATGATACAGCCGAGCGTGGATATTCCGTTCGAGGCTCCGGCACCCGTTGCCGAATGGACACCGCCGCCGGCACCGGATGCAAGCTGGCAAAATCAAGAGATCGGTTCGAACACTCCCTTTCAGCCACCTCCGACGGGAGCCGCAGGACAGAATAAGACTCTTGCGACGGTCTCACTGGTTCTCGGAATTACCAGTATCTTTTGTTGCGGCCTGTTGACTGGTATTCCGGCAATCATCACGGGGTTTATGGCTAAAGGTAAGGTTGATGAAAATCCCCAGGAATTTGGCGGACGAGGCCTGGCGATTGCTGGAATGATTCTTGGAGCTGTTTCGATCGTGTTGACGATAGTGGGAATAATTTTACAGGTCGCCTTGGGGGCATTTAGTAGTTTCCGATAGTTCACATATATAAAACATGTCAGTCGTAGCCGACGTAATTGAATCAACGGTCGCCATTCTCAAGGGGATGAAGCGTACCCTTTCCGAGATACCGCGTAAGAAATGGACGGTGCACTATCCGGAAGAGCCGGTGACTTTGCAGCCGCGATATCGCGGCCAGCATCTGCTGCACGTTGACGAAGCGGGCAAGGAAAAATGCGTCGCTTGTTATCTCTGTGCCGCTGCTTGTCCGTCGGATTGCATCTATATCGAAGCGGAGGACGACGCTCGTCCCTACGCCGAACGTGTCGGCCGCGACGAACGTTATGCCAAGGTCTATAACATCGATTACGGCCGCTGTATCTTTTGCGGTTTCTGCGTCGAGGCTTGCCCAAAAGATGCGATCACCCACGGTTACAACTTTGAACTCTCGGTCTATAACCGTGCCGACCTACTCAAGACAAAAGACGATCTCTTGATCACAAAACAGGTTCAGTCAAAGAATTACCGGGTCGCTCTATCAAGCGAGGATGTAGATTCCGAATTCAAAAAGATCAGGACCAAGGGCGGCGAAAAAAACGACAGGTAGCTCCCCGAATTATATTCAGCCGTGGATTCATCCGAACTCCCGCCAACACAAAAAGGAAGACATCACGAACTGCGTGCTCTCGGGCTTCGTCAATTTGCGGGGCTGAGGCGTGATGACGAGCGGCTTGATCCGTTTGAGCTCGCGCGGGTCGCTAAATTATTCGTTGCGCCGTTCAATCAGATCGAGCCTCTGCTTACGGACGAAACGAAAAAGCATTTGCTTGGCGACGGTAAAGAGATGTGGTCGGGCGGGGCGGCTTCGGTCACGCTGCCAAATGGGCAAAAGCTGATCATTCTAAATCCGACCCACAGCCGGACGCGACAGAACGCGACCTTGATGGAAGAGGTGTGTCACCTTTTTCTCGGCCACAAACCGAGCCGTCTGGCTATCGAAAATAAAAACAAAGAGGGCAAAGTCATCGCCCGCGATTACAACCATTCTATTGAAGAAGAAGCGTATTCAACTGGAGCCGCCGCGCTCGTTCCATATACAGGACTCAAGCGAATGGTCAACGCGGGCAAGACGGCGCAGGAGATTGCACGGCATTTTAATGTCAGCCGGACTTTGGTAGAGTATAGGATCAAAGTTTCGCGGTTGTGGGACGCGTATAAAGACCGAATTTTTCAGGGTGAGTAGCACGAGATGGATCAGCCAATAATAGCGGCAGGCGGCAAGGCAGAACGGCTATCGACCGTCGATAAGCTGCGCATGCTGCTCGATATTACAAAGACGATCAGCCGCTCGCTCGACCTTGAAGAAGTGCTCAACCTCGTGATGGACACGCTCGGATCACTGCTGCCATACGACGCAGCGGGCATCTATCTGATCGAATTTAGCGATGAGGACGCGAGCCCTTATATATTCCGCTCGCGAGCAATACGCGGGTATCGACTAAGTTTTGAACTGATCGAGCCACGTCTAAAAATGGGCGAGGGATTTCTCGGAACGGTCGCGCAGACCGGCAAAGCGATCATCTCGCCGGATGTGAGTAAAGACGAACGTTACTTTGCTGCTCGCGAATTGACCCGCTCGGAAATGGTCGCACCGATCATTTCAAACGACCGCGTCATCGGCGCATTTGACCTCGAAAGCGACCAGCTCGACGCCTACTCCGAAGACGATCTGGCGATCTTGCAGCTCCTTACTTCGCAAGTCGCGATCATCATCGAAAAGGTCCGCCTGCACGAACAGGTAGTAGAGAAAAAACGTCTGCAAGCTCAGCTTGAGATCGCCCGTCAGGTCCAGCTTGAATTGCTGCCCTCGGCCGATCCCGTGGTTGAAGGTTTTGATATTTCCGCATATATCTTCCCAACAGAAGAGGTCTCGGGTGACTATTACGATTGGGTACGTTTATACGAAGATCAGATCGGAATCGTTGTGGCGGACGCCGTCGGTAAGGGAATCCCCGCAGCTCTCCTGATGGCGTTTCTGCGGGCGAGCTTACGATCCAGCGCTCAGATCGGGTATGCACCGCATATTGCCTTTGGTAAGGTCGGATCTTTGTTGAGCGACTCGACGGAGGACAATCAATTTATCACGGCGATCTATGGACTGCTCGATTCGACAAACCGCACATTCGTCTTTTCGAACGCCGGGCACAATCCGCCGCTCCTTATTAAACCTGACGGCGAATATCGCTTTATCGAATACGGCGATGTGCCGTTGGGGATGTTTCCCGACAGCCAATATCATCAGCATTTTATCCGGTTCGAAGAGGGGCAGGTGATGGTGATCTATACCGATGGCATTACCGAGGCCGCAAATCCCGGCGGTGAGGAATATGGTAATGAGAGATTTGCCAAACGCATCCTCTCGGGCATCCATCTCCCGGCCAAGCAGATGATCGATCACGTTCGGAAGGGCGTCGCCGATTTTACCGAGCGAAAATTCTTAGATGACGACGGGACGCTTTTTATTGTCAAAGCACAATAAAAAGCCAAGTGAAAAGGTAAAAAGGCAAAAGTATGAGGCGTGCTGCCTTCTTACTTTTGCCTTTCTACTTTAGAGCGTCGAGCGTTCCTATCGTCGTCTTGGAAATTGTGAACTAGTGTGCCGTAAACGAACAATGCAGATTATCACCGCCGGGTACAACGGGGGTTGAATAATCGTCATAGTTTATCTTGTCGTTCTCAGTCGAGAAAGCATAAGCATCAAATCCGTAAGCATCAAGAAAATCCGTCAATTCCTGCGATCGGTCGAGATACAAGGTCTCGGAAAAACCGAGCTCGGCCCTGATGCTCAATAGCCGCTCAATTACCTCAAGCGGTGCAAAACATTGATCTGGATCTTTATGTGTGGCCATAGGATTTGCCCATTGCAGGCAGCTTTCCGGAATCTTCCGGTATCAACTTAGATAACGAAAGGTCTGTAAAGGTTGTTCGGTATTTTGAGGTCCAGTCGGGGGGTTGAAAAAGGATTGAGTTTCACAAGAAAAGGGGCTACTCTTAAGAAGACACAAGATTTTCATAGGGAGATCGATATGAAAAGAAGTTTTTTTCAGATGCTCACTGTGCTGACGACTGGGCTGGTGCTCACGGCGTTTGGCATAGCACAACAGCAAGTACGCACATCCGCTACCGCGGACAAATACATGATTTCGGCAAAAGCCGGAGGCGTGAATTTTATCGAGGGTGATGTAATGGTTGTGCGGAAAGAAGGCCGCAGCGGTATCTTACTGAGACGTGATCATCTCCAGGTCGGCGACCGCATTTCGACGGGAGCGAACGGCAAGGCAGAAATCCTGCTAAATCCTGGCTCGTATATTCGCCTCGGTTCTAATTCATCTTTTCAATTTCTAAACACATCACTTGATCACTTAAAAGCTCGTCTCGAGAGCGGGACGGCCATGTTTGAGGTGTTTGCCGCGAATGAGTTTCAAGTCACGGTCGAAACTCCGACCGGCATCATTGCTTTGATCGAAACAGGTGTTTACAACGTCGATGTGCCCCCAAACGGGATGGCGACGATCGCAGTATACGACGGCAAAGCACGGTTGGCCGATCCAAAACTAACGGTGATTAAAAAGGGACGGTTTAGCAGCATTGGATCGACGACCGCCGCGATTACCACGTTTGACCGTGGTAAACGCGGCGAGTTGGGTGATTGGTGCAAAGTCCGTTCGAAAGATTTGGCTAAGTTGACATCGTCGCTGCAGGAACGGGATGTTCGCGATTCGTTGATAAGCTCATTCCACATTGGCCGTTGGAGCATGTTTGATTCATTTGGTTTGTGGGTATTCGATCCTCGTCTAATGTCGTATTTCTTTCTCCCATTCGGCTACGGCTGGCGTTCACCCTATGGGTTTGGCTTGGGCAGTGGATTCTATTGGTACAATTTGCCACCTTATATCACTACGCATCCGGTTGCGACCGTCGATCCGAATCGAAAAGATCCGCTGAACACAGGACGCGGCGGGGTAGTTCGTAACGAAGATCTTCCATTTAAGGTGATCGAACGTAAACGTCACCCGCGTTTGGAAACGGATTCGGGCGATTTCGATATCGGCGCTCCAAAACGTGGCCCGATCCGTAATGACACGCCGATGATCGCTCCTCTTCCGACCGAGAAGATAAACACAGACCGGAAGAAAAATAATTGATCGGATTGATTTAGGAAAGAAGTATGACGGGGAGGATATGGATCCTCCCCTCTTTCATTTTAGAAGATGCAAGAGGGCCGCAACCTGTTGCTGAACCTCAGGTTTGGGCAAGAGCGGTTCCGCAACGAGAAAGACAGATTGAATGCCGTTAAATAGCGTGTGGAGGATGATGCACGGGAGCAGGTTGTTGGTCTTCACGCGTATAGCCGTGAGAATAATGCTCAGCACACCTAAAAGAAAGATGGTCGAATAACTCGGCCAGTATTGCGGTACGTGAATGATGGCAAAGAGAAATGTGACCAAGGCAAATGCCGCCGGAACGCCGAGAGCCCGTTGGAACGCCGAATAGAGAACGCCGCGATAGACTACCTCCTCGACGAACGGCGCGGTGAACGTCGCCACAAACGCGATGATATAGACCGCGGAACGTGAACTTTGCAGCATGCGGATCAGATCGTTTTCCTGTTCAGGTACAAGCGACCCTACGACTGCGGCCAGCACGAAAAACGAACCGAGCACGATGAGATAATGCCACCATCGAAAGCTGCCCGTCTGCCAGCCGAGCATCGCTTTAAATGAATATTTTCGCCCCTTAGTTACGATCAGCCACGCCAACAGGATCGTCAATAGATGAGCCGGTATGATCGCGACGATCTGTAAAAAGACCGCAGTTGGATCGGTTTTTGCGAATTCGACCAGCTGCTCGCTCTCAGTAATCGGCGGTTGAATTGTCGCGAGATAGGGCAAAAGAAAAAGCGTCGGAATGATGAGGATCGCCAAAATACTCGCGACCCAAAGCCCGACGCCCTCCAACGATCCCCACGGCGGGTTGTTTGGGGTCGGCGGTTCCGGGATGATCGCGGGTTCGACGGGTAAAGGGAGCTCTGGGGAATACGCGATCTGATCTGGATTCTGCACCAAAAGAGTTTATCCAAACGGCAACGGAGTTCCAAGTTCGTCTTTTCGTTCTTGAGTTTCGGTCCAAGACAAGATAGCCTAGAATCCCGTGGAGCTACACACGGAAAACCCCCAACAAAATGTGATCGCAATTATCCCCGCACGCTACGCGTCTACGCGTTTGCCGGGAAAAATGCTGCTCGACATCGCCGGTAAGCCGTTGATCCTGCACACTTTAGAGCAGACTAAAAAGGCGCGGATGGTTTCGCGTGTTATCGTGGCGACCGATGACGAGCGAATTTTAGAGGTTGTGACTGCGGCCGGCGGCGAAGCGATGATGACATCCGCTAACCACCAGTCGGGTAGTGACCGCCTTGCCGAGGTCGCGGAACATTTACCCGAAGACTCTATCATTGTAAACGTGCAGGGCGACGAGCCGACGATCTCGCCAAATGTGATTGACGCCGCAGTCGAAGCATTGCTCGCCGACCCAACGGCTGACATCGCGACTACATGCGAACCCGTCACCAGCCTCGGGGAATTGCTAAACGGTAATAATGTAAAGGTAGTTGTCGGCGATGCCGGATACGCTTTGCATTTTTCTCGTTCGCCCATGCCGTGGCCACGAGAGGCTTCGCTGAGATACGGCGGCGATCCAAATCAGGCGATCGAAGAGGAACCTGACCTGCTTTCAAATTTTCGAAAACACACCGGACTCTACGTTTATCGCCGCGAATATTTATTGAAATTTACCAAGCTGCCGCAAACGCGGCTCGAACGATTTGAAATGCTGGAACAGCTTCGAGCATTAGAGAATGGTGCAAAGATACGAGTAGTCGATGTAACGGAAAGCTCGATCGGGGTTGATACACAGGGCGATTACGAGCGGGTCTGTCGGATGATGGAAAGTGCGGACGTTTAGTGATTTTTACGCCGCTCTGGCGGCGTGTGTCGGCTGGCAGCCGACACTCCGACACGACATTTATGGGTGATTGGATCGGACTAGGATTTTTTGTCTTGCTTGTCATCGGAGCGTTAATCGCTCTCAAGTTGCTGAGTAAGCCCCGCGTGAGTACCTCCGACGAATTTGAGCGAAGCGCGTCGGAAAATACTACGCTTACCGGTGCGTTTTTGAATGCACTGCATGACGTAACCGATCCGGCCGCTGCCAGGGCCAAGGAAGTGCGGATGCAGATGAAAGACGGCACATACCGGAAAAAGAAACGCGAGGGAATGGCCGGGGATAGCGATCATCCCGAGGAAGACATGACAGAGGAGAAGATAAATGACTAAATACATCTTTGTAACGGGCGGCGTGGTTTCGAGTTTGGGTAAAGGGTTAGCGGCGAGTTCGATCGGCTGCTTGCTTGAGGCAAGAGGTATGAGCGTGCAGATGATGAAGCTCGACCCTTATATCAATGTCGATCCCGGCACGATGTCGCCGTTTCAGCACGGCGAGGTTTTTGTGACAGACGACGGTGCTGAGACCGATCTCGACCTTGGGCATTACGAGCGGTTCACGCATGCCAAATTGTCACAGGCAAATAACTGGACGAGCGGCCGCATCTATTTGTCTGTCATTGAAAAGGAACGCCGCGGCGATTATCTTGGCAAGACGATCCAGGTCATCCCGCACATCACCGACGAGATCAAAATGGCCGTGCGAAAGGTTGCCGAGATGCACGAGCCGGACGTTCTGCTCGTCGAGATCGGCGGAACGGTCGGTGATATCGAGTCGCTGCCGTTTATGGAGGCGATCCGCCAGATAGGAAACGAAGAATGGCGAAACAACGCCATCTTTATACACGTAACGCTTGTCCCATATATCGCGGCCGCAGGCGAACTAAAAACAAAGCCGACGCAACACTCCGTCAAAGAGCTCCGCGAGATCGGTATTGCACCGGATATTTTGTTGTGTCGTTCGGACCGGCCTCTGCCGTCGGACCTGCGTAAGAAGATCGGCCTTTTTTGTAACGTACAGGATAATGCGGTTATCTCGGCGCTTGATGTGCCGTCTATCTATGAGGTACCGCTTGCATTTCACGAACAGGCTCTTGACGAGCTGATCGTCCATAACCTACATCTAACCGAACAGTTCCCGACCGTAGATCTCAAACGCTGGCGTGAGCTGGTCTCTACGATCAAAGAGCCGACAGGCGGCAATGTCCGTATTGCGATCGTTGGAAAATATGTCGAGCTTGAGGATTCGTACAAGTCTTTGCGCGAGGCTTTGACGCACGCGGGTGTCGCGAACAACCTCCGAGTCAACGTCAACTGGATCGAATCCGAAAATCTGATGACCGACGATTATGAGAACGAGCTGCAGGATTTTGACGCGATACTCGTGCCCGGCGGATTTGGTAAACGCGGCATTGCCGGTATGCTCAAGGCGATAAAATATGCCCGTAGATCGGGCACGCCGTATTTTGGCATTTGTCTCGGAATGCAGACTGCGTGTATCGAGTTTGCCCGCAATATGTGCGGGCTCCGAGATGCTGACTCGACCGAGTTTAACGAGGAAACACCGTTTCCGATCATCTTTAAGCTGCGTGATCTCGTCGATGTTGACGAGCTCGGCGGTACGATGCGGCTTGGTAACTATCCGTGTCAACTAGAGGACGGTTCGCTTGCACACGACGTCTATCACGGCCAAGCCGAGATCGGCGAACGCCACCGACATCGCTACGGATTCAACCCCGAATACCGCACCGTACTCGAAAAAGAGGGCCTCGTATTTAGCGGAGTGTCGCCGGACGGTAAATTTGTCGAGATGGTCGAACTGCCGCGTGACGTGCATCCATATTTCATCGCGTGCCAGTTTCACCCGGAATACAAATCAAAACCGCTCGAAGTCCATCCGTTGTTTGACGCATTTGTCAGTGCCGCGTGGCAGAACAAACTCAGGAGCGAAAACCTCGAACACGACGTAACTAGTGATAAGCAGATCGAAGTGCCTGATCGAGCTGAGGTCACGGTGGACGAATAGTTCTTACCGCAGATAAACGCAGATAGACGCAGATGCAGGAATGATTTTATCTATGTTAATCTGTGTCCATCTGCGGTTAATTTTATATGCAAGCTTTTGATGTTGGAAATGTAAAATTTGGCGGCGGCGGACTGTCGTTCATCCTTGGCCCGTGTGTGGTCGAGTCCTCTCAGCACGCGCTTTTTATGGCTCAGGAGATTAAAGACATTTGTGCACATGTCGGCGTAGGCTTTGTTTATAAGTCTTCGTTTGACAAGGCAAACCGCAGTTCGATCGACAGTTTTCGAGGCGACGGGATGGAGTTTGGGCTTTCGATCCTTGCTCAGGTCAAAGAGGAGATCGGGGTGCCGGTGATAACCGACATTCACGAACCTCATCAGGCCGACAAGGTCGCTGAGGTCGCAGATATGCTCCAGATCCCGGCGTTTCTTTGTCGACAGACCGATCTGCTTATTGCCGCCGCAAAAACGGGAAAGGCCGTTAACGTCAAAAAAGGGCAGTTTCTTTCGCCTTGGGACGCGAAGAACATCGTTGATAAATTACAGGCCGCGGGCTGTGAAAAGGTTTTGCTGACCGAACGCGGTGCGAGCTTTGGCTATAACAATCTTGTCGTAGATCTAAGGTCATTCCCCGTGATGCGGTCGTTTGGCGTGCCGGTGGTTTTTGACGTGACGCACTCACTGCAACTTCCCGGTGGGCTTGGCAAGGCAACGGGCGGCCAGTCGGAATACATCGAAGATTTCGCACGTGCGGGTGTTGCTTGCGGTGTCGATGCGGTCTTTATGGAGGTCCACGACAATCCGGCAAATGCCCCTAGCGATGGTCCGAACCAGTTGCCGCTCAACCGTTTGGAAAAGCTGCTGACGAAATTAAAGGCGATCCACGAACTGGTCGCGGACGATCGGAAAACCTTCAAATGATCAATCGAATATTACTCACTTCGTTTTTAGTTTTACTGACCCTGCTCGGACTCAACACCGTCGCAGCCGCACAGTCCGGTGCAAACGCAACGTGGCGTGTGCAAAAATACGACCTCAACGTCACGCTGCCGCAGGATGAAAGATCGCGCGTCGTCACGGCAAGGGCCGTCCTGAGCATCAAGAATGTCTCGGGCAGCCCGGCGGGGACGCTGACTTTAAGGCTATCGACGACGGCCGAGGTTGCCTCGATCAAGATCAATGACGCCGTCGTTGATTTTACAAAAGCTGAGGAAAAGGTCCGGGATGCGCTCAGTTTGCAGCGGATCGGCATGAGATTTGGTTCGGTCGCGCCCGACACGATACTGACCGCCGCCGTCGAATACAAACTAAATATAAAGGAAAACTCCGCCGTTGCAGCATTTGCAGCGAGTGGCGGACATTTTTTGCCGCTCGCGTTTTGGTATCCGACGCCGAATAGCTGGTATTTCACCCGCGGAGCGGATACGGCTCCTGTGCGGCTCAAGGTAATGGCAGCAAACGGTGCGCTGGTCGTCGCCTCGGGAACAGAAACCGCAGGGACATTTGAGCAAAAGCTGAATGGACAGCCCTTCTTTGTCGTCGGTAATTGGGACGTGTCGAATCAAAATGGCGTTTCGGTATATCTGCCAAAAGGGGCAACGGCCGAGGGGCAAAAGCGTGCCGCCGAGCTGGCGGCGATAATGTCGGAGGCCAAAACCTATATCACCGGCGTTCTCGGCAACGCACCTGACGTGCCTTTGAGGATCGTCGCAAATCGTCGCGGCGGGGGTTACGGCAGCGGCGGGACGGTCATTGTTGACGAAGCCGTATTTCGCCGCTCTAAGGTCGATTCACTCACAGCTATGAGCATCGCAGAGTCGGTCGCGAAGATGTGGCTGGGCAACGCCGTGTCATTGACCGGCGATGGCAGCGGAGTGATCGGCGAGGGGCTTTCGCGGTATCTCGCGACGCAGTTTCTCGAAAGCAAGTACGGCAAAGATGTCGCCGACATCGAGCGTCAGCGGCAGCGAACCGCCTACGCCGCCGTTTCAAAACGCGATGCCCCGATGGCGACGGTATCGCCGCTCGAAGATTTTTATTACCCCGAGGTCGCTAATAAAGGAGCGATGGTCTGGCGAATCCTGGCCAAACGTGTTGGCGCGACGCAGTTCGCCGATAAAATAAAGGCAGGAAGTGCCGATGGTAATCTCACGCTGGCAGAGCTTCGAGACGCATTTGTTGATCATAAGGATTTGGTCGATTATTTCTTTGATCAGGTCACGGATATGAACCTGCTCGCAGGTGTGCCACAGGTTTTGGGAGCCGAAACAAAGGTCGCTCTCAGGAATACCGGTGCCACGGACGTTACGATCGATGTGGTCGGTACGACCACGACTGGCGAAAGGCTAACGGCCACCACGATGATCAAAGGGACGAGTTTTGGCGAAGTTGTTTTTAAATCATCGAATAAGATCGTCCGTGTCGAGATCGATGCCGACAAACTTTACCCGCAGACGGAGTATTCGGATGACATCGCCCCTCGTGATACGACCGACAGCGATCCGCTGCTTGCCGCTAAGCGTTATTTTGATAAGCAGGACTTTGTTAACGCGGAAAAGACGGCCCGGACGCTTCTCGCCGGATTGCCAAGATTTGACGATCTGCGGGTTTTGTTGGGACGTGCTTTGCTGACGCAAGGCCGGAATGCGGATGCCGAGAGAGAATTTAAGGCTGTTTTGGATGAAAAGCTGCCGACGGCCAGAAGCCTCGCGTGGGCGAACGTAGGGCTTGCCGAGGTCGCCTCAAAAGCAAATCAAAACGATGCGGCGATCAAATTTGCTGAGGCTGCGATATTTACTGACGCCGATTACGGGGCGAGTCTGGCCGCACGCAATCTACGAAACAAACTTGGCTACGCTTCGCCTGGCGATGCGGGGGTTAAGTCGTTCTTTGCCGAATTTGATAAAGCTGCATCTTCCAACCGCAAAGCTGATGTAGACTCGTTGGTGATGTCCGGCGAGGTCGCAAAATTTGCCAGCGGCGTTTCCGGCTCGACTGAGCAGTGGCAAACGCAGATCGTCCAGATCGACAGGCTTGATGTGAATACGGTGCTGGTCGAGACGAATACGACTGTAAAGCTTCTCACTCGGAATTCTGAAACCGGAACTGCGGTTTATCGGCTTATTAAAGTTGGCAGTGGGTGGAAATTGGCGGGTGTTGAAATGTTTGAGGTGAGGTGATCTATGAAAATAAGGTTGGGGCTTATATTGATAGCGGCCGTTATCTTCGGCACGGCAGTTACTGCTATCGGGCAAAAGAAAGTAAAATTGGGCAAAGTTTGTGGTGATCCGACGGCGCCCTGTAAGGGCCGCGAAAATTTTCAGCCTTTCGATCTGCCGTTCGATACCGGTAATAACTTTGTTATCTATGAGTCGGCGAAGTTTTACGGGATCGTTCTTAAAAGTGTAAAGCTAAAGGATTGGGGCGATTGTGCCAAGCCATCTTTTCCGGAAAGCGAGCGGCTCCAGATCCAGGATCTATTTCCAAAGAATATGGTATTTGCCCTTAACTGCCTC
>JBGTII010000031.1:0-17968 GCA_041745735.1 Pyrinomonadaceae bacterium
CCGGTTCAGGTAACCGTTTTGCCGATCACGGATCGCATCAACGATTATGCCGAACAGGTCGCCGCAGAGCTAAGATCCGCCGGTTTTCGTGTAGAATCAAATACAATATCTGATAAGATCGGTGCGAAGATACGTGATGCACAGATGCAAAAGATCCCTTATATGCTCGTGCTGGGCGATAAGGAGCTCGAGGACGGTACGGTAGCCGTTCGCGTACGAAAGCAGGGCGACATCGGTGTGATGACGCTAAATGAGTTCAAGGAGAAAATTGCGGTCGAAAAATCGAGCCGCAGTCTCTAGAACGGGTTATTAACAACGGAGGCATTTATCGCTAGAAGATTTGGTGGAAAATTTAAGCCGCGGTTTCGTGAACCGCTGCACCGGACCAATGAACGTATACGCGTTCCGTCCGTTCGAGTCGTAACCGAGGATGGTGAGCTTTTTGGCGTAATGGATACGCGTGACGCTATCCAAGAAGCCCGAAATCGTGGTATCGACCTGGTCGAGATCGCTCCTAAGGCTCAACCGCCGGTCTGTAAGATGATCGATTACGGCAAGTTTCTGTATGAGCAAAAGAAAAAGGCTCATGACGCCAAAAAGAAACAGGTCACGGTCGAGGTCAAAGAGATCAAGTTTCGCCCCGGCACTGACGATCACGATTACAGTTACCGCATGGAAAATGCGCGTAAATGGCTTAATGACGGTGACAAGGTCAGAGCGACCATTGCATTTCGCGGACGCGAGATGACGCACCGAGAGCTTGGGGGCAAGATCCTCAAAAAGCTGACCGCGGACTTGATAGACCTGGCGGATGTCGAGGTTTATCCAAAGATGGAAGGCTATCAGATGTTCACGATCTTTAACCCAAAGAAAGCGAAGGTCGCAGATGCCAAAAAGGCTGCCCCTGAGGTGGTAGAAAAAGAAGAAAAACCGGTAAAGGCCGCAAAACCCGCAGCCAAAAAACCGGCGGCAAAGGCCAAGGCCGAGCCTAAGACAGACGAAGACGAGATTTTTTGATAGTTAGATAGGAGTAGAGTTATGCCAAAACTAAAAACACACAAGGGCGCGGCAAAGCGTTTTCGCTCGACCGCCAGCGGCAAGTTTAAACGCGGACACAGCCATGCACGTCATATTTTGACCAAAAAAACGAGCAAGCGTAAACGCAATCTTGATATTGATTGCTTAGTATCCGAAGGCGATCAAAAACGCGTCGAGAAGATGCTGCCGTACGGGAGAGATTAATATAGTTTGGAGTACCTGCTTTAGCAGGCTGGCCGCCTGAAGGCGGGACTCCAAGCACTTGAAAGGAGTGAATTATGCCAAGAGCAAAACGTGGTAATAAACGTTTAGAAAAACGTAAGAAAATTTTAGCCTTAGCCAAAGGCTATCGTGGAACAAAATCGAAACTGTATCGCTCGGCCAAAGAATCGGTCGAACGTGCATTAAACTTTGCCTACACAGGTAGAAAGCTGAAAAAGCGTGATTTCCGTAAACTGTGGATCGTCCGTATCAATGCGGCTTGCCGTCTTAACGACATAAAGTATTCACAGTTCATACACGGCCTGAGCCTTGCCGAGATCGAATTGGACCGTAAAGTCCTTGCCGATATGGCGGTAAAGCAGCCTGAAACATTTGCGACTATCGTCGGTCAGGCTAAAGATGCGATAGGTAAGAAAGCACAGCCGTCAGCTTAAATATTTCGTAGCTTTGCGACGAGTCTATGTCTGAATACACAGGACAAGTCGAGACGATCCGCGAGGCGTTCGAGCGAGAGTTCGGACGCTTTGCTGATTTGAGCGTGGATGGTATCGCTGCCAGCGACGCCGAAGCACTCCTGCGCGATCTCGGCGAGCTGAAGATAAAGCACACTGGTAAAAAATCGGCAATTTCAGGTGCAATGAATCTGGTCGGTACGGTTGCGCCTGACGAACGTGCCGGATTTGGCCAGTTCGTCCAGTCCGTGCAGAAGGGTATTGCCGCAAAGATCGATGCTATAGAGATATCGCTCAATGAGATCATCACAAACGCAAAGATCGAGAGCGAAAGACTGGATGTAACACTTCCTGGCCGACGCCCGCGAACCGGTCACTTGCATCCGATCACGATCTTGCGGCAAAAGATCGAGGATATCTTTGTCTCGATGGGTTACGCGATCGAAGACGACCGTGAGATCGAGACTGATCATTATAATTTTGATGCGTTGAACATCCCCGAGGGTCATCCGGCCCGCGAATCGCAGGATACGTTTTACACGACGCAGGGTTTTGCGTTGCGGTCACAAACATCGACCGTCCAGATCCGTGCAATGGAACGCCGCGGTGTGCCGATCCGCATCATCGCTCCCGGTAAGGTTTTCCGCCGTGACACGCCGGATATGACCCACGTGCCGATGTTTCACCAGATCGAGGGCCTCTGCGTCGATAAGGGCATCACGATGGCTCATCTTAAAGGAACAGTCACCGAATGGCTCAAACGGTTGTTTGGTGAGGATACGGTTACACGCTTTCGGCCTAGTTACTTCCCTTTCACCGAGCCCTCGGCGGAGTTCGACTTTTCGTGCTTCAAATGCCACGGCACCGGCAGATTCGACAATGACCGGTGTCGTCCATGCAAAGGCTCCGGCTGGATCGAGCTTGGCGGATCAGGCATGGTGCATCCGAATGTCCTAAGAGCAGTCGGTGTCGATCCAACCGTGTATTCGGGCTTCGCGTTCGGTTTCGGTCTTGAGCGAATGACAGCGTTAATGTATTCGATCGACGACATTCGTCACATGTTCGAGAACGATGTAAGGTTTTTGGAGCAGTTCAAATAACGATCTATCGTTTGTTGTTATGAATATTAGCTACAACTGGCTAAAGGATCTAATCGATACGAAATTGACCGCGGACGAGGTCGCGGCACAGCTTACCCGTGTCGGCCTCGCCGTCGAGGGCATTCATCCACACGGTGATGATGTTGTACTCGATATCGATCTGACATCGAATCGGCCTGATTGCTTGTCACATTTAGGCGTCGCTCGCGAGATCAGGGCAATTACGAATTCACAATTACGAATTACGAATTACGAAGACCAAAAGCCTAAAACCGAAAACCAAACGCTAGTTATGATTCAGGATCCAGAGCTTTGCAATCGCTTTACGGCTCGGATCATCCGAAACGTAAAGATCGGCCCCTCGCCGCAGTGGCTCGTTGCTAGGCTCGAAGCCATCGGTGAACGCTCGATCAATAATGTTGCTGATATCACTAATTATGTAATGCACGAGCTTGGCCAGCCAATGCACTCATTTGACCTCGATAAACTGAACGGCGGTCGCATTATTGTTCGCAAAGCCACGGATGGCGAAAGAATCACAACATTAGATGAGGTTGAGCGAAAACTTGACGGCACAGTGGTCGTCGTTTGTGATGCGGAAAAACCAGTCGCGATCGGTGGTGTTATGGGCGGTTTGGTTTCAAGTATTACGGATTCAACCATTAATGTGTTACTTGAGGTCGCATGCTTTACGCGCGAGAATATCAGGGCAACATCGAGAAAGCTAGGCTTAGCTACCGAGGCTAGCTATCGCTTTGAACGCGGTGTCGATATCGAAAATCTGATTGCTGCCTCAAATCGCGCTACTGAGTTAATATGCGAGCTTGCCGGTGGTGAAGCGGAAGCTATTGTCGATGTATATCCGGCCCGATTTGTTGCAAACGAGGTTGCTTCGGCTGACATCTCCGCGTCGGTCAAGAGATTGACAGGTTTATCGGTCGAGACAGCCGAATGCGTTCGTATTCTCATCGCGCTAGGTATTACCGCATCTGACGACAACCAAACATTCACATCCCCGTCATGGCGGCATGATATCGCCATCGAAGAGGACTTAGTCGAAGAGGTTGCCCGTCACGCTGGATACGAAAATATCGCAAATGAACTGCCTCCGGCGTACGGTGCGGGTGAATATCAACGGTCGGAGCAGCGTAAAAAACGCTTGCGTGAAACCTTCGCTGATATGGGCTTTGACGAAGCGATCTCTTATAGTTTTATAGACACACGACACGACTGCGTTTTCGAAAACGTGCCCGCTCTTCTCGATAAAAGGGTCGAGGATAAGTATATTACGCTGCAAGATTCGGTGATCGACGGTGCTCTCAGAATGCGGCCGAGCATACTTCCCGGTCTGCTAGATGCAGTTCGCCTCAATCTCAACTTTCAACGGCGCGATCTCAAGCTTTTTGAGATCGGCAAAGTATTTGCCGCCCAAACGGACGAGGAGGATCTGCCAAATGAACGTGAGATACTCACTATCGCTGTGACAGGCGGTAAAATGAGCGAGGGCAAGGCTGTGACAGTCCGCGAACTGGACCTCTACGACGCAAAAGGTGCCTTAGAGGCAGCTATGGATGCGGTTGGCATCAACAGTGCAAAATTTAGCTCTGCCGAAGTAAAACATCTGCGTAAAGGCCAGACGGCGGCTGTATCGGTCGGTAGTTCAATTGTCGGTTACATCGGCCGTTTGAGCGACGAGATCGCGGGGACCTATAAGTTCCAACAGCCGGTTTATGTGGCTGAGATCGATCTTCAGGCAGTACTTGATATTGCCACGGCTCCTATCGCATACCGTCCGTTGTCCAAATACCCTGCTGTAACACGAGATGTTTCTCTGGTTGGCGACAGAAATATCTCCTTCGCGGCGATTCGTGACGCTGTGACAGAGCAAAGCTTCGAGCTTTGCCGTAACGTCAGCTTTGTCGATGTTTACGAAGGTAAAGGTCTGGAGGAAAACGAGCGTTCGATCACCATCCGTCTGGAGTATCGCAGTGACGAAAGAACTCTGATCGAGGACGAGGTTGAGGCTCTACATAAGCAAATACTCATACATTTAGAGCAAAAATTGGGAATAAAACCACGTTTTTGATAAAACCCTCATCTTTTACTTGAAGTTTTCCCCAGAAGTCCTGCATAATGTTTTCCACAGTCCTGACAATGTCTAGTTTGGAGATCCCTAAATGAATGCCTTAACGGGACTGGAAAAATTCTCGCATCTTGAGGACAAGATCTATTTAACGATTGAGTACGCCAAGAAAATGCGTGAGGAAAAAGAAAGGCTCGAAAGTGAGCTGGCGGCCCTAAAAGGCGAGGCATCAGGTGCTGTCACTGAAAAGCGCGTTCTCGAAGACAGGATAACTGATCTGCTGTCGGAGCGCGACTCCATCCAACTCAAGGTCGAGGCCATGCTTGACGCGATAACGTTGATCGACGCGGACGTTGCCGAGGCCGTGGGAAGATAAAGATATGTCAGAACAAACAATCCGCGTTGAGATCTACAATCAGACATACAGCATTCGCTCTGACGGCGATAACGAATATATCCACGAACTCGCCGAGTATGTTGACCGCAAAATGCGGGAGATATCGTCGGGGACGATGACCGTCGATTCCCTCAAAGTTGCGATACTCGCGGCCCTACACATCGCGGACGAGTTTTTTCAATTAAAACAATCACAGGCGCAAAATGACGCGCAACTCGCCGCTCGTAGCACGGAATGCTCCGAAATGCTCGACCGGATCCTAAAACACCGCGACCTAGCACCGCAGCAAATCGGGACCGAACAGTAATTTCATTTACATTTCAGAGTGCACGATCCAGAAATATTCTGCATTGTGCATTTTTTATTTTGCATTTGTTCCACTTGTGCTAGGATTTGGTTGGCGGAGGAATTTGACTGCGTTATTCGTCACCGAACGCATACATAATTGAGCCAATATATGAATGACGGGAGGCTAATGCCGGTTGTCGGTGCTTTTCTCTACGGAGCCAAGCCATAGACACCGGCTTTGATATCTCGATTTATCGGAATAGAAAGCCACCCACCTGTAACTAACAGGTTCAATTCATACGTTCGAACGGTTTCGCGGTTCTCATTCGCCAAAAATTGAAATAGGATGTCTGTTAGGATATCCTCTTTCGTTTATTCGCGGACAGTGGATACGGATACCAGATCGACAGATGCAGCGCAAGTATGAGGGGCGAACATATCATCCGTCTACGCTAGTCTCCATTAATGTAAAATATCGCAACAACGCAGACCCGATCCCATCGTTGCTCGTCCACTCTTGACAAGATTAAGTACTTAGTGTTCTAGTTATTTTAAATCTACTTTCTTGGAATAGTTTACATTTAAGGCGGTATCAAAGAGGAGAATTATGAACATCAAAGCAATTACTCGTAAAGCAGTCACTCTGTGCCTGAGCTTCCTAGTCTTATCAACCTTGTCCTTAGCGTCGACCGGAAAAATCATTGGCGAATTGACCGTAAACAAATTAAATGACAAAGCTCCACAAGTTAAAGTTAATAATGTATTAGCTCAATCTGGACACACAGTTTTTTCAGCTAACACTATTACAACCAACGAAGACGCAGGTGCAACCCTTAGTTTAGATAAGTTTGGCACCGTTAATGTCGCGCCCAATTCAGTTGTCAGTTTTAGCACATCTAAGACAGGCATTGCTGGGGAGATAATTGCAGGAGAAATTACTACTTTTAGCGATTCACTCATTGTAAAAACCGTTGAAGGCAGCATTATTACACCTAAATTTGGTGAAACCGTTTCATCAACCGGGGTCGTTAAGGCAATCGGAGATGACGAAAGAGACGCAAACGGTAAATGTATTGACAAAGATGGCGATGGTGTTCTTGAATGTGATAAGAAGATTACCTCTGGTGTGCTTTTGGCTTTGATTGCGGCTGGAGGAGTCGCGGCATTTGCCATCTACCTAGGAACACGTGACAGCAATGGCTCAACTGTTGTTAGCCCTATCCGTTAAATTTCTTGAAATTAGAATTTGACTCCGTTACTCGCGATCGGGCTCATATATTTTCTGACCAATATAGTAATGCCGCGGGCTAATGCTAGTTTTCAGCGCTGCTCCCTACGAGGCCAGGCTATTGAAAGCGGTTCCCATTCGCCAAAATATTAAAGACGCGAGCTGAATAAATCTTGCGTCTTTCTAATTTTCCGTTTCAAATTCAATCGGCTCGCGTTCAAGCTCCTTTCTGATCTCTTCGGCCATTTTTGCCGATTCTAGAGCCAGCGGCAGTTCTTTGGCACGTGAGGATAGTTTCCTTAGGGCAACTTCGGAATCGGCAAGATGGCCGCCGCGGCTGGCGGCTGCCTCGATCATCTGCAGGCGGGCTTCCGCTTCTGAAAGCATTATTTTGGCCTCATCATTTATGTTTGAGATCTTTACCAGATCGCCGGATATTTGCTCGCGAAACTCATCAGCCCTTGCGCTTTTTAGCTGTTTTAATGAGTTTTCGCGTCTTTTGGCCAATTGCAATTCCCGCCTGGATGACTTAACGATCCGCGTAGCTGTAAGACGCGAAGCCAGCGTTTCCCTATAGGCATCGGCGAGCAGCAGATCACGTGCCTCGACCCCCTTTAACGCCCGCTTTTCGCTGGATTTGAGTTCGTTCATAAACCAGCCGATCTCTTCTGCTCGAATACCGTCAGCCGCGATCTTTTCGCGCATTTCCTTGGTCCATTTGATTCTTTTATGAATAAGCAGACCTGTCGTGAACATACCCACTAAAAAGCCGATACACGTGATCACGATCCCCAGAAAAAGCACGATGACGGCGGTCGGCGGGGCGAAAGGAGCAAGCAACATTAACAAGACCGTTACAACCGCGGGTACCGCCGTCACTGCGACAGGAGCCGCGACAGCCCCGGCAAGCAGCTTTCGTCCATATGCAATGTCGCTCTTGGTTATCTCGTACATAGCAGGCAGATATTAAGAGTCTAGCGCAATTGGATCTGTTTTGCGGATAGTGTCAACGCGGTTTCGCGATTGAAAAGTGTAGGATAAAGCCGGAGAATATATTATTATTCATCTGTTCGCCAACTTATATGAATCGACGTATGACAACCCTATCGCTGTTGTTCCTGATGCTGATCGGGTTATGCGTGTTTTCAGCTAAAGCTCAACCCACGGAACCGCAACAACGCGTTCGAACGGTTACGATCCCGATCTCTATCTTTACAAAACAGGAACTTAAAGAAGGCCAGCTTGAGGAGTTTGTGCAGGCTGACCGCTTAATAGTCCACGAGAATAAGGATGAGCAGCGGATCCTGTCGATCAAAAGCGTCGGCGATTCGCCGTTGTCGATCGCGTTTTTGGTGCAGGAGGACCTGACCTCAAATTTTAATCTGCAGGTCAGAGACATACAGCAATTTATTCGTGGATTGCCAAAAGGTACTCGCGTGATGGTCGCTTACTTGCGAGGCGGATCGGCAGAGGTGAGGCAAAAATTTACCGACGATCTTGAAAAAGCCGCAAGCTCGCTGAGGATCATTTCGAGTAATCAGTTTGCGGCCCCGCGAAGCCCTTATGATGGCGTCATCGATACGTTGGGACGATTCGACGCAATGCCAGCCGGAAGACGAGCCATTCTATTGTTTTCCGATGGGTTGGACACCACGAGTGGACTAAATCTAGCTTCGATAATGCAGAGTTTGAATCTAGATCAAGCGATCCTAAAAGCACAACGAAAGAGCGTCGCAGTATATTCTTTTTACCACCCCACTGCATTGACGGAAAGTTCAAACTCGATGTTGGGGCTCGGGGCGCAAGGAGCTCTAGATAAGCTTTCAGCCGAAACTGGCGGACGATCATTTGGTCACGGCTTTGGCGCACCAGTCAGCTTCATCCCTTTCTTTAAGGATATGTTCATGTCGCTAAATAGGCAGTTTGCATTAACATATCTATCGACTCATATGGATAAGAATTACTACAAGGTCAAGGTATCGAGCACCAATCCTGAGATCAAGATCGAGCATCCTCGCGGATATTACTTTCGATAAAGTTGGGCATTGGTTTTTGTCTGACAAACCTGACAAACAAAAACATCTTCTTTGATCATTAATCCGATCCAGAATAGCGGAAAGAAAAATACAAGTAGGCAAGCAAACGTGACCCAACCGGCGGTCGATATTTGTCTTTCAAATCGGGGCATATACCGGCTGCCGCAATTGGGGCACATGTATGTGTTCGATAGTGGCTGAGCTTGTTGATAAGTGAGTGGGGCAGCTTGGTAATTTGGTTGAGGCGGCGCGAATTGAGAGGTTTGCGGCCTTTGGTGATCGATCGTTGCGGTCTTCCTCGCCTCGTTCTGAGTCTGAAACTCATCTGTTTTCCATGAATAGGGACGCGGTGCCGAGTGGTCGAACGGATTATCCATCACCGGTTTTTGGAAATTGAACTTCGTCCCGCAAAACCTGCAAAAGATCGCTTCGGGCGTGTTAAGTTTTCCGCAATTTTGGCAAGAATTCATATCGAGGGAATCAGCACCAGGTTCTCTTTTACGAATGATAGCAAAGAAATGACTGTTTATCGATAGCTTTGTTGAAAACAAGTTACAACGCTTTTTATTGCCCTCTCGTCTAAAAATCGGGTAAGCTAATTGCGTAATCACGCTCACTCTCTGCTCAAAATTTATGAAAAATCTGCTCGTATTCGCTGTAACCGTGATGTTTTGTTCGACCGTGGCTTTTTTTGCCCAATCGGACGCTGATCTAAGGTCAGTCGTCGAAAAAGACAAGGCCAGCCGTGACGCGTCCGGAAAGCTAATGACATTGCCTTCCGGCGAACACATCTCACGTGGTTTCACATACATGGAAAACCGGCATTTCCCGGAAGCTCGTGCACATTTTCAAAAAATTTTAGACGCCTATCCTACGGATCCGCTCATCCAGCGAGGGCTGTTGGGAATGGGCCGCGCGTTGATGTGGGAACGCGAATGCGCAAAAGCAATTCCCTATTTTGACCGCGTCTCACGGGAATTTCCGGCGAGCAAAGACGGACGTGAGGGGCTTGCGTTCAAAGGGGCATGTCACATCCGGCTCGGCAAGAATGCTGAGGCCGCAGTTATCTATGAGCAATACACGGTCATGTATCCGGCCGGCGAGCGGATCGATTCGGCGTACTTGAATATGATCGACGCTCTGCGTGAGGCCGGTAAAGATGCCGAAGCAAATTCGTGGGTCGATAAAACGCGTGAACGGTTTAGCGGGATGCCGACCGAGGCAAACGCAGTGCATGCTCGGCTACGTATGCAGATAAATCGAGGTCGATGGGCCGACGCTGAAGGGACGGCGGCGTTGATGCAAGCTCAGATCAAATTTACGGGTGCGATGGTGAGCCTTGACGAGGTCAAATATATGCGTGGCTATGCTCTCGAGAAGCAGAACAAGAGGGCGGAAGCAGTTGCTGTCTATACTTCGATCCCTGTGAGCAGTTCCTCATATTACAGCGGTCTGACCTCGGACCGGCTTGCGAGCCTCAGCTCGGGAGACAAACGGAAGGCTCTGACGGCACGATCGCCTCAGGATTTCCCTGCTTCCTATCGGGACGATGTTTTGAGGGAATCTAAGAAGCGAAAGATCGACCCTCGGTTTGTACTTGCGATCATGAAACAGGAAAGTTCTTTCCGCCCCGGTGTGAAATCGCCGTCTGCCGCTCGCGGTCTGCTCCAGCTCGTAATGGACACAGCCCTGAAGTACAACAAAAAGGCCGGCTTTCCCAACTTACAACCCGACGATCTATACACACCGAGCACCAATATCGCCCTCGGCTGCGAGTATATCGCCGATCTCAAAACTCAGTTTGGCGGCCTTAACGAGGCTATCGCCGCGAGCTACAACGGCGGCGAGGACAATGCTGCCCGGTGGTTGAACCGTTCAAAACCAAAAGAGCCCGGCATTTTTGCCGCGGAGATCGGCTTTGCCGAGACCAAGAATTATGTGTTCAAGGTAATGACCAACTATCGTATCTACCGCGATCTTTACGACGACAATCTGGTGCGAAAATAGCCAGTCCTGCTATAATTACCTTAAAACATCTTAAGGGGGAAATTATTGTATGAGCACAGACGCCGATCGATCAAACGTTGTCGACATAAATAGCGAGCAGGCATTTACACCCGACCCGTTATATAAAATGATGGGTATTTTTGAGGACTCGGGCGCAGGTGTGACGGCGTCAGAGGAACTCCATGCGAATGGTTTTGCCCAGGCGGACATTGAGTTGTTTTGCGGAGTTCCCGGGGCCGAGACGTATGATTTTAGTGGTGAAGAACATGGACTGGCATCGATGTTCTTGCGTAAGTTTCGCAACACAACTTTCGACCGTGTCATCTTGAAGCGGTACGAACTCGCATTACAAGAAGGCCATTGCGTCCTCATGGTCCATATTCACAAAACCGCCACACGCGATGAGGCCGCTTTTATTATGCACAGTCATGGGGCGGTTCAGGTCGATCACTTTGGGCTGGCGATGACTAAAGCCTTTACCGACGATCCCAATAAGAGCGAAGACAAATATGAGCCGGATCCACTCGATCAGATCGATTAAGTGCTCAGTAGCCGCCCTACTCGATCTATTTCGCGATAGTTTGGCCTAATTGGCTTTACGCGGGAGCTGAAAGACAAACGTGGTGCCGTCGATCTCAAATGCAAACACCACAAACTCAGCCTTCTTAACCCGTCGGAAATAAACGACGCCTTTAACAGCATCGTTCGGCATGATCGTTTTTGCGGTGAGAGCGGTGTTTCGGATGCGTCGCTGTTCGCTGGTAGTGTTTGCCATGCGAATCTCACCGCGTCGATACGCTTCTTCTTGGGCAGCCTTATCAGGCACGACCACCACCCTCCTTACACGGGAACCATCCGGAAGTCTGACATCCCTAATCTCACCCGTTTTCTGATTCTCGGCGATAAATGTATCAAGAGAATCATCCATTTTTCTGCCGGATGTCATCCCTCGTACAATATCGCGTGATGGGATCGAGGTTTCGGCAACCAAAGGACGTTCCCCTTTATTCGCTCCCGTTTTGGTTGCGAAGTGAGCGGCACCCCACTGGTCCGAATCAAACATCAACGGATCTTTGCCGGTGTTGACTACCTTTGCAGCAACCAAGATGTAGTCGTCTTCCTCAAGGAAAGCAACGGAAAGGCTGACATCATTATGTCGGATGAAGTTGACGTTACCCCGTTCCGTCTGGATCGCTCCGCAGCCGATTCGATCCTCAGGAGGAATTGACCGGCTTGTGTAACCGCAATTCTTATCACCGTTGTAAAAGATCACCTTGCGCGCAGTTTGCGCCCGAACGGTCAGTGCCGCGATCGAAAGTAACAGAACAGAAGCTAGGGTCTTCATGGCCGCTTGGCAAATCTCCTTGCAGTTAGCCCGGCATTTTTAAGTCAATAATATTGTTTTCACTCTCTTATTGAGCTGGTGTCAACGATCTATTCTTCCCAATCACCTTGTCCTTCGCGTTCTACGTGATAGCCCGCGGCTTCGAGGTGCTTGTGGACTTCGCGGCCGTGTTCGTTGTCGCGGACCTCGAGCAGCATTTCGATGCCGACGCGGCCGAGAGGGGCGAGCCACATCGCACGGCGGTGAAAGACCTCGATGACGTTGGCACGCGTCTCGGCAACGTGATTGAGCAGCGTTGCGAGCATACCGGGGCGGTCGAGCACGAGCAGCTTGAGCATGATGTAACGGCCCTGACGGACGAGGACCTGTTCGAGCACGCGTGCGAGCAGATTGGCGTCGATGTTGCCGCCGCAGAGCACCGCACAGACCGTATCGTCGGGCCGGACAGCGATCTTTTTAGCGAGCAGAGCCGCAAGTCCGGCTCCGCCAGCACCTTCGACCACGAGCCGGTTATTTTGCACGCAAAAGAATATCGCACGGGCGATCTCTTCTTCGCTCACCTCGACGACATCGTCCACCAACTCTTGAATAAGCGGGACCGTGATCTCGCCGGGGCTTTTGACGGCGATGCCGTCAGCGATAGTCTGTCCCGGCTCGGCATAGACAGGATGCCCTGCTGCGAGCGAAGGATTGACCCACGCGACGTTCTCAGCTTGGACGCCGATAACACGGGCGTTCGGCTTTAGAGTTTTAACGGCCGTCGCGATGCCCGAGATCAACCCGCCGCCGCCGATCGGCACAACGACCGTCGAGAGTTCGGGCAGAGCCTCGACCATCTCAAGCCCGATCGTTCCCTGTCCGGCGATGACTAACTCATCATCAAAGGCATGAACGTAGGTGTACCCTTCTTTTTCCTGCAACTCACGCGAATATGCGACTGCCTCGTCAAACGTCGCTCCATGGAGCACAACCTCACCGCCAAACGATCGCGTTGCGTTGATCTTTGTCAGCGGGGCGATCTCCGGCAGTACGATCGTAGATTTAATGCCGATGAGAGACGCCGCAAGAGCGACCCCTTGTGCATGATTACCCGCCGACGCCGCAACTACACCGCGTGTCTTTTCTTCGTCTGATAGCTGCGAGATCTTATTGTAGGCACCCCGTATCTTAAATGATCCGCTCTTTTGAAGGCACTCGGCCTTAAGGTGAGCGTTCGCGCCGATCTCCCGCGACAAACGAGCATCGGCGATCATTGGTGTAGGAATAATAATGCCGTCCAGACGTTTACGGGCTGCCTGGATGTCGAATAGTTTGACTGTCATACTTGTGCGAATTATAGCAAAGATGCCGGAAATGAGATATATTTGCAGTGAATGAAATCACGGAGGACTTATGCCTGAAGCTATTGGTCTTGGAGCGATATTTCTCGCTTTTTTAGGGATCGCGTTGCTTGTAATTGCGTATAAAACGATCAAGATCGTTCCGCAATCAAGCGTTTTGCTTATTGAACGGCTCGGACGCTTTCATCGCGTCGCTGCCAGCGGCCTGAACATTATTGTGCCGTTCTTTGAGGCTCCGCGTGCGGTCTATTGGACCAATGTGCGGCCCGGAACAACGTTTATCGATTCGCGCGAACAGTTCATCGACTTGCCTTCGCAGTCCGTTATCTCGCGTGACAATGTCATGATGGGCGTCGATTCGGTCGTCTATTGGCAGATCACCGACCCGATAATGGCGACGTACGAGGTCAATGATCTGGTCGGCTCGATCGTGCAGTTGACCTTTACGGGAATGCGCTCTGTCATCGGTAAACTCGATCTCGATCACACGCTCTCTAGCCGTGACCAGATCAACAACGAGCTCCGAATGATCCTCGACGAAGCCACAAACAAATGGGGCGTTAAGGTGACCCGCGTCGATATCAAAAACATAACGCCGCCAGAAGACGTTCGGATCACGATGGAAAAACAGATGACCGCCGAACGCAACCGTCGTGCGTTGATCCTGCAGGCCGAGGGCGACAAACAAGCCGCCATTACTCGTGCCGAAGGCGAGAAGCAAGCGGCTGTAACGCGGTCCGAGGGTAATAAGCAATCTGCCATTTTAGACGCTGAAGGAGCTTCACAGGCACGTCTTATTGTCGCTACAGCCGAAGGCCAGGCCATCGCTCAGATCTCCAGTGCGATCGGCGATCGTGCGCAGACCGCACAGTATCTGATCACTCAGAGATACGTCGATTCAATGCGCGATATGGCCCGGACGCAGAACTCGAAAGTCATATTTATGCCGATGGAGACCAGCGGAGTGCTTGCAAGCGTCGGTGCATTCAAAGAGGTTTTCGCCGCCACAGGCGAAACGCCTGACGAATTGCCAAAGACGCCACGCACACCTAAAGAATTAGAGAAATAGGAGTTAAGGAAATGATAAAGATCGCTGCTCTATTTGGAACATTTGCCGTCGCCGTACTTGGGGTCGGGGCACTTATCCCCCATCACGCGACATTGACCGAGGCGGCCTCTGCCAAAAACGTACTCGATTTTAAGATGCGCGACATCGACGGTAAGGAGGTTAAGCTCAAGAAGTTTAAGGGCAATGTCCTGCTCGTGGTCAATGTCGCGAGCAAATGCGGTTACACTCCTCAATACGAGGCTCTGCAAGCGACTTATCTTAAATATAAAGATCGTGGATTCACTACTCTCGCCTTTCCTGCCAATAATTTTGGCGGACAGGAACCGGGCACCGCAACTGAGATCAAAGAATTTTGTGAATCTAAATACAAGGTCACGTTCCCGATGTTCGCCAAGATCTCAGTCAAGGGAGACGATCAGGATCCGCTTTATGCGTTTCTGACGAAACCGGAGACGAATCCGCAATTTGCAGGCGATATCAAATGGAATTTCAGCAAGTTCCTCGTAGACCGAAAAGGCAACGTCGTTGCCCGCTTTGAGCCAAAGATCAAACCGGATGGTGCTGAGATAACGGCGGCGATCGAGAAATATTTGGCGTTGAAATAATGTCTCTCGATTTGAGTCCCGCCTTTAGGTGGCCCTTGGTTTCAAAGAGGCCGGCTAAAGCCGGGACTCCGAGCGCTTGTATTACGAATGAAAAATCTTCCTTACATTGTCTTTCTTTTACTTGTTGGTGTACTGGTCGGTGTCTGTGGAGCCTCGTATTGGATCTACAGCTCGGTCAACACACCGCGAGAACACACCAAGGCCAACGAATATATCAAAATCGAAAAGGGCTCGACCCCGCCTCAGATCATTGCGGAGCTCGCCGCTGACGGCATTATCGCAAGCGAAACGGCAACCATGGCATATCTGCGTTTCCTAGGCGACACCAGTAAACTTCAGGCAGGTGAGTTCCAATTCCCTTCGCCGGTATCAACGCTGCAGGTTCTGAAGATACTTGAGAAAGGCGAAGACCGTACTGTCAAGCTGACTATTCCTGAGGGCTTTACGCGATTTGATATCGCAAAACGGATCGCGGAGAAATTCCCGCAAAACCCACCGATGGATGACAAAGCAATACTCGCCTTGATGGATGACGTGACGCTCATCCTCGATATCTCTCCGACAGCGACAAATCTTGAGGGTTATATGTACCCGAGCACATATAATTTCCCTCGCGGCGTTACGGCCCAGGAGATCATCAGAACGATGGTCGAACAGTTTAGAAAGTTTTGGAAACCCGACTGGAGCGACAAGGCAAGATCCCTCGGCCGAACGCCACAAGAGATCGTGACAATTGCCTCGCTCATCGAGACCGAAACCGGTGTCGAGGCTGAAAGGCCCATCGTCGCGGGAGTGATCAATAACCGGCTTGCAAAAAACATCCCGCTCGGCATTGACCAGACCAACGTCTATATCGCAAAGATGCTCGGCAAATGGGACGGCACCATCCACAAGAGCGATCTTGAGGTCGATTCGCTCTACAACACGCGTATCAAGACCGGCATCCCGCCCGGGCCCATCTCATCCGTCACCGAAAGTTCGATCAAGGCCGCACTAAATCCTCAGCCAAACAATTACATCTTCTATGTCCGCGATGTCGATGCTAACGACGGTTCACATTGGTTTTATGCCTCTGCCGCAGAGTTTGAAAAAGGCAAGGCGAAGTATCAGCAATGGCTTGAGAAAGAGCGTCAAGAAAAGCGTTCCGGCGAAGCAAATTCGAATCAATGATAAAGCTCCTAGCCCTCGACCTCGACGGCACAACTTTAAACTCCCAAGGTGAGATCCCTGATGCTAACCGCAAGGCCATACGTTTGGCTGAGGAGCGTGGTGTGCTCGTCACGATCGCCACAGGGCGGCGTTTCAGAGACGCGCAGCCGCTTGGTATCGATCTGGCTCTCAATGCCCCACTCATAACCCACAACGGTGCGCTGATCAAATACGCCGAGTCTGAAGAAACCGTTGTGTGTTCTCTTCTCTCGACCGGCACAAGTTTCGAGGTTATCCGCGTTGGAAAAGATTTTGGTGGAGACGCGTTGGTGAGCGTTGATCCGCACGGCCAAGGTACGCTGTTGTACGACCGAGTTTCTGACGACAATCTGCCGCTAAAAAAATATCTGCGTTGGTCCGAGGATCTGCACGGCGGCGAAGCCGGACGGCTTGGAGTCTCACACGTCGAAAGTCTCGAAGATATAATTCCGGAAAATGAGATCGTACATATTTCATTTTCCGGCACCTGTGATGCAATGAGCGCAATGATGTCAGTGCTGGGCCGAGAACTTGGAAATACCGTCACGATCCTGCCGACGATCTATCCGCAATGGGATTTTACGTTGATCGACATCTTGCCGCCGGACGCGTCTAAGGGACATGGGGTTGCCAAACTAGCTGAATTAAATCGCCTGACGTCGGAGAATGTGATGGTGATGGGTGATAATTTTAACGATCTCGAAATGCTGGAATACGCCGGCACCCCGGTTGTAATGGGAAACGCCGCCCCGAAGTTGCTTGAGCGGCGTGAATTTTATACAACATTAAGTAATGACGAAAGCGGCGTTGCCGCTGCTATCGAACGATTTATTTTGAATTGAGGAGAATTATAAGTGGCAAATAGAATTGCAGTTTTAGAAACGAATAAGGGTACGATCAAATTTGAGCTTTTGGAAGCCGATGCGCCAAAGACAACCGAGAATTTCCGTCTTTTGGCGGGTAAGAATTATTACGACGGCGTTATATTTCACCGCGTGATCCCGAATTTTATGATCCAAGGCGGCGATCCGCTTGGTGAAGGATATGGGGGCGAATCGGCTTGGGGCGGCAAATTTGACGACGAGATCGATCGTGGCAGTGAGCTTTACGCCGGCATCTATGACAAGGGTACCGTCGCAATGGCCAATTCGGGCCCGAACACCAACGGTTCGCAGTTTTTCATCATGCACATCGATTATCCGCTGCCGCCCAGCTACACAAAATTTGGCAAACTGATCGAAGGGCAAGACGTAGTCGACGCGATCGCCGCGGTTGACCGTAATCAAAATGACAAACCGCACGACCCGGTCGTGATGAGTAAAGTTTATATCGAAGAAATTTAATGCGAGCCGTCGTCCAAAGGGTCTCGCGGGCTTCGGTCACCGTTGACGGTGAGATCATCGGCGAGATAGATCACGGCTTGTTGGTGCTGCTGGGCGTGTCCCGCGCGGACACACAAAAGGAGGCCGACTATCTCGTCGATAAGATCGTAAATTTACGGATATTTGATGACGCCAATGGCAAGATGAATTTATCGCTGGCCGACGCGAATGGCGGGATGCTAGTCGTA
>JBGTII010000032.1:0-11790 GCA_041745735.1 Pyrinomonadaceae bacterium
ATTTATTCTTTTGTGGGGAAAGCACTGAAAACTCAGTTTCCCAATATCTCAAGACATGCGCTTGGACGCCGACGAGGTTGCAGACCTCGCCTATCTTGAAGTATATTTTCTCAGGTATTACAACAGGTTCTTGTGCCATCGTGAGTCAGTGTGTGTTAAAGTTTCTTGTAAATCAGTAGCCGTTATTCTATGAGTTTAGGGCACTTGTGTCAACAGCAATTTGTATGGTGAGCGAATTTGAGTTTATTGAACGCATTAAGTCTAGATACTCACTGCATCGAATAGGCGACGACTGTGCCGTCCTCCCAAAAGATGCCGAAACCGATCTGCTGGTCACCGTCGATATGCTTGTCCAGGACATCGATTTCCGTCTCGACTGGACAACGCCCGAGTTTCTCGGCCATAAAGCCCTTGCGGTTTCCCTGTCTGACGTAGCCGCCATGGGTGGTACGCCGAAGTGGTCGATGCTGACCCTTGGAATCCCGCAAGATCTTTGGAACACTGATTTTATAGATAGGTTTTATGCGGGATGGTTCGCCCTCGCGACCGAATTTGACGTAGAACTTGTCGGCGGCGATGTTTCAAAGGTGCCCGATAAGCTAGTGATCGACTCGATCGTGGGTGGCGGTTGCCCTAAGGGAAAGGCAATTTTGCGCTCAACGGCTAAGCCCGGCGAAGCCGTATTCGCGACCGGAAACCTTGGGGCGGCGGCCGGCGGGCTAAAACTGCTCGAAAATGGGGTACGATTTGCCCATTCTTTACTGGTTGAGCCGCGTGATCTGATACTAAAACAACTTCAACCCCGCCCTCAGCTGACTACAGCTAACTCATTGAATATAATGGATATAGTAACATCCATGATTGATGTTAGTGATGGACTGTCTTCGGATCTGGAACACATCTGTTCCGCAAGTAGTGTTGGGGCAACCATCGATCAATCGCTCTTACCTATCGAGCCGTATCTGGCTACACAATTCCCTACTAGTGAATCTCTAGATATGGCTCTAAATGGCGGTGAGGATCTTGGGCTGCTTTTTACCACTTCTGAAGAAAATATTTCGCTGCTAAATTCGTTGCCTGTAACGCGCATCGGCGAGATCACTGCAAACATTGGGATTATTGAGCTTATCCATGACGGCATGACCACCATTCTTGAGCCAAAAGGCTACCGGCATTTCTAGGGAAATCCTCCTGTAAAACAACCTCAAACCGCAGCAGAAACACGAATTTAATACTTTTGTTTGCTTTGTGAATCAAGATTCAAAGCCGATGCTTGGCCAAATACGCATCTTTTGATTTATGTAATCCATACAAGAACGGAATATATTCGGTTTACAAAAATCTTACACAACTAAGTATACTGCTTGCGTTTAACAAATTTTGATATTAAATTACATACAGAAAAACAGGAGGAGAGAGAATTGCTAACAGGACGAGTTTTACTATTGAACTTTTCTTACGAGCCACTCGGCACGGTCGGCGTAGCCCGCGCAGTATGTCTGTGGTTTCGCGGCGCCATCTTTGTCGAAGTAAACGACGGCGACAATGTTCTACATTCTCCTTCGACCGAGTTTCCGGTGCAGTCGGTGATCCGGCTGCGTCATTACATTCATCTGCGTCGCAATAATCGTGAGACGACGATGAAACGTGCGCGTATCTATATTCGCGACCGTTATCGATGTCAGTATTGCGGAGAGCATCGCCACGCTAAAGATTTGACATTAGATCATATTTTCCCGCGGGCCCAAGGCGGCGAGAGCACCCCGCAGAATCTGGTCACGG
Source organism: Pyrinomonadaceae bacterium (assembly GCA_041745735.1). Classification (GTDB taxonomy): domain Bacteria; phylum Acidobacteriota; class Blastocatellia; order Pyrinomonadales; family Pyrinomonadaceae; genus OLB17. The sequence goes on from JBGTII010000032.1 coordinate 1,783, forward strand.
CCTGCGTCAAATGCAACCAACGTAAAGGCAATCGTACGCCAGAGCAAGCCAGAATGCCGCTGCTAACGTCGCAAAAGCTGCTGCGTTTGGGTCTCGATCATGTCTTACTTTGTCATTATGCCGAGAACCGCCCTGAATGGCGCAAGTATCTGTTTATGGACGATATCGACGAAGTGGTGGAAACAAAAGAAACTATCGCAGCGTAAACAATTACAGCTATTCAATTTCAGTTGGGCGGAATGACGCGGGTCATTCTGCCCTTTATTTATAGTGAGTGAAATGAGATACAAAGATGAAAAAGAGATAGCCGATGTCATCCGCATGTTCGAAGACGCAACGATAGGGCGTGACGCGTGGAAACATGCGGAGCACCTGACCGTTGCCCTCCATTACCTGTCGCTGCACGATATGGAAACGGCGACGACAAAGATGCGGGACGGTATATTTAAGCTGTTGGGAGCGTTTGAGGTCGATCTGTCAAAAGAAATGCCGTACCACGAGACTCTAACAGTGTTTTGGATGCGGACCGTGGCCGATTTTAACCCGGCAAAAAACGGGGCTTCGCTTTTGGATAGGGCTAACGAGTTGGTCGCGACATACGACAAAGACTATCCACTAAAATATTACAGCCGCGAGTATTTGTTTTCGGACGAAGCTAGGGCTGCGTTTCTCGGAGGAGATCTACCATCCCAAACTTTAGAAAACAGTTGATAGCTGATAGCTTATAGTTTTCAGCTGTATTTCAACATTATGCTCAGATTTTTTAACACATTATCACGTCAGGTCGAGGAATTTCAGCCCATTGACCCAGGCAAGGTGCGGATGTATATCTGCGGGCCGACGGTTTGGAATTTTGCCCACATCGGCAATTTTAGGACGTTCATCTTTGGCGATATTTTGCGGAAATATCTAAAGTTCAAGGGGTTTGAGCTGACGCATGTAATGAACCTGACGGACATCGACGACCGTATCATTAGTGAAGCGGCGGAGCGCAATATTTCGATCGAGGAGTTCACCGAGCCGTTCGCGCAGTACTTTCTCGAGGATTTTGACGCTCTCGGAAACGAGCGGCCCGAGATAATTCCACATGCGACTCATCATATCCCGGAGATGATCAACATTATCTCGACACTGCTTGAGAACGGCCACGCGTACGAATCGGACGGCTCGATCTATTACCGCATCAAGGCGTTTCCTGAATACGGGAAGCTGTCAAAGATCAACTTTTCCGGCAACCGCGACGGCGGCTCAGAGCGTATCGACACCGACAAATACGACAAAGAAGACGCCCGCGATTTTGCTTTGTGGAAACTTGTCGGCGAGGATGAGCAGCCAGGTTGGGACGCACCGTTTGGACGCGGCCGGCCGGGTTGGCATATCGAATGTTCCGCGATGGCGATGAAATACCTTGGCGAGACGTTTGACCTGCACGCCGGCGGCCAGGATCTGCAATTTCCGCATCACGAAAACGAGATCGCTCAATCTGAGGGCGCGACAGGAAAGCTGTTTGCAAAATACTGGATCCACAGCGAATTCCTAAAGATCGACGACGTAACAATGTCCAAATCAAAGGGCAATTTCTTTACGTTTCGGGATCTCAAAGATCAAGGCTATTCGCCGCTCGCGATCAGGTATTTACTCCTCTCAGTTCCCTATCGCAAGCAGCTCAATTTCACTTTTGAGGGATTGCAGGGTGCCGAGACGACTATCGAAAGACTGAGAAATTTCAGATCAGTAATTACAAATTTGAAATCGGATCCCGGCTCAATCTTGAGTTCAGCAGATGCCGTAATAAAAGCTCTCGCGGATTTCGAGTCCGCAATGGACGACGACCTAAACACTGCCGTCGCTCTTGCTGCGATTCATGACATGGTCCGCGAAGTGAACACAGTTATGGCTGAGCGTTCACTCTCGGCTGACGAGAGGGAGGCTGTTCTCGATGCGGTATCACAATTTGACGCTGTCCTAGGTATTTTCGGTGCCGAATCAACAGATATCTTGGATGACGAGATCGACGCCTTGATACAAGAACGTCAGACTGCTCGGGAAAATCGTAACTTTGCCCGTTCGGATGCGATCCGTGATGAGCTGGCTGAAAAAGGAATAATTCTCGAAGATACGAAAGACGGCGTTCGATGGAAAAGGCGTTAGCCTTTCTAGTATTGGAACAGGCAATTTCCCGGTTGTTTTATCATCTCGATACGATACGCGGTTGATGGAGCGATCGCGTTTACTCTCGACGGACAAGGCGTATAACCTTTTTCGGCAAGTGCCGTGAGCAGCCAGCCTTTCAGGACGGGCGGCTCCGTGCGGAAAAAGATAACGATGTTAGGGTCGATTATCTCATCCACCGTTGTCCGACGGATGTCGTCGAACTGACGCGGCAGAAAATAGGTCTGGTCTTCGACAAAACTCTCGCCTCCGCGCACGACCGATACCTTGACATTAGAAATATTTCTCGTCGCAAACCAGACGTGGTAGGCAACGAGATTTTCTGACGCGTACAACTTTAACGATCGTGGTGTCGCAGATTCAAAAGGCTTTATGTCATTCGCCATCGGTTCCCATGAGCACCAGATATAAGATCGATCCGGAGCCGCACTCACGAGAAAAAACGCATAGGCCGAAAAGAGGACGACAGTCGTGAGTGCGGCGACAGAAAACTTGTGCAAAATTTCTGTACAGAAAATGCTAACCAGCAACACCGCCGGTGCCATTACGATGATCAGATGCCGTGTCCCCCAGATTGATTGAGGCATTATCCAGCTTAGGACGAACGCCAGGACTATCGGACTCAACAAAAATGTGGCCGGCAAAATGATCTTATTTGTTCGTTGATCACCAGTTTTTTGCCCTATAACGAATATTAGGCCGGCTATGAAGATAACCAGAAGCAATGGTATCGAGACAGCGTAAATAGAATTCGCTTCAAGGTTATTGCCGGGATAGTAAAACGGTTCGATCACGTCAATCAAAAATACCCAAAGTTGCCCGAGGCCGGGCCGTTCGATCCAGCTAATATTTTGAGCGATCTCTGAGCCTCGACGTGCAGCACTAATGACCGCGAACGCCCACGGGGAAAATAAGGCTCCGACGATAGCGGCCATGCCGAGCAGCGGCTTTGATCTTTGCCGGTAAAAGGCTAAGACGTAGACCAGCTCAGCTCCGACAACAAAAAAGCCGTAATAGTGCGTGTAAACCAATACGATATTCGTTAGCAGCAGCCACCCCCACCCCTTCCCCCCGCTAAGATATCTCGTAAAAAGCCAGATCGATACCAGCGAAAAGCACATCAGCATCGTATACATCCTGACGCCTTGCGCGTATTTAATAAGCGCTCCATTTACGGAGAGCAGTAACAGGGCAAACACGGTTGTGGACGCACGAAGTTTTAATTCGCGGGACAGTAATAAAAATGGAATGATGGCAAAACAAGCGAATAATACCGGCAATAGCCTAAGCCAAAACAAACCGCTACCGCCTATACCTACCCAGATCTTCAGTACTAGGTAGAAAAGAGGCGGATGGACGAGATCGGCAGCAACGAAATTAAATATCTGCCCCCACGGCTGTTCGGCCGCGTGGACGCTGAAGATCTCGTCAAACCAGAGGCACGAATCGCTCAGATTCCACATCCGAACGGCGACATAAAGCGCAACGAGAGACGCCGTTGCGATCATCTCTAGCGGTCGCTTTCCTATCATCTTATAGCGTTATGTTAGGGCAGAGTTTGCCGTCGATGCTGGTGTAGAAAAGCTCGACTTCCCTGTAAGTGTGAGTGTCGCGGCAATACGCGAGACAGCGGTCGTAGGGTTTTGAGTAAATGTGGATGCTGACGGCACGTTCGTCGTATTCGGGCAGATTGAGTACTTGGTGGATTGGTTCTTCGAGTTCTACCTTGGCTGCGACGCAATCCGAAAGCTCAAAAGAATCCGTCTCGACGAGGCGGCAAAATGAGTTGGCATCGTCAGACTCGACAACAGCAAAGTTCTGCCCTTGCAAACGCCCGACGGGCACCATCATCCAGCATTTTTGGTCCCAATGATTATGCACCTGTGAGACCTGGCCCTTGTCCCAGCAGATCGCCATTACTTCGAACCGGGCATCTTTATAGATCAGGTTTCGAGTGTAGTAACGCGGGCTCCAGTGGAAATACCGCGTGATGGAATCGACCTCGACGGGGTTTTCACCCAGGAAATCGTACACGTTCTGACAGGTGAAATCTTCATCCGAAACACCTTTAAGCCCGTCAATAAGTTTGTCGATGGTAACCATGAATAGTCAGCCCAGAAGATATATTAATTTATCACAACAGCCCGTTGTACTGGATACGCTGCCGCGGCGAAAAAGTACATTTACCGTCTGCCAAAGCATTGCCGGTGTCCGCGCAGCAAGGGGTGTTTCGTGAACATACGAATCCATCCTTTAACATTCTGCCCAAGACATTTTGGCCGATGCCCGACGGATGAAAACAGTCGCAGCATGATATTTCCGATGCATTAAAACGGTAATACCAAGGTGCATCGCTGTGGACAAAGTTCGTCCCCGCGGCCTTTACACCGCCGCCAACCGTTTGACCGCCGACAACCACTATAGGCGAAGCTCCAAAATCCGGGATCGCGGCGTACTCGGCCGTAACTGCTTTCAAAATGTCGCGATAGGCTTTTAGTGTCGTGTATGAATCGGCGACGCGCGTATTTGAGCAATCCCGCGTCAATGAAGCGCAAATATTGACCAAGCCCCAGAGAGATTGGCACGAACCGAAAAGCTGACAATTAGACTTGCTGCCAAAATTACAAAGCTGCGATACACGGACCGGTGACGCGACGCCGATGCGAGTGTTGCCGATCGACATCAACGTATCAAGGCCCCTACGCAGTTCGCGTTCAAAGGACGCGGGTCGAGTTTTGCAGTAATTTGTCGGGTCGAGATCGGTGCTTGAGCACGAGGCGTTTGCTTTGGCGATCGTGCCGGAACAATTATCATTATGCCCGAGAAAAACAACCGCGAGACGATTTCCCGCCTGGGCCGAAAGATAGGTGCGAATATTAGACGCCTGAGATGTAAACCCGCCGACAAGCGTGGAGCCCGATACCGCATGATTTGTCGCAGGAGCTAGCACGCTGGTGCCGGTTTCGCATTCGAGCCGTTCGAGCAGGCTAAATACCCCTTCGCTTCCCGTTCCGCAGAGATTCCCACCATGCGTGTCGCTCGTCAGCCAGTTGTAATTTTCCTGGTCGCCGTTTGAGCAAGGAAAACCGTTGCTCGCATTAAAACCTTTGGAAATGCTGTCGCCCGCGACATCGATCGCCTGGATGCTCAGCTGGGCATTTGCCGTTGAGATGATAACGACCGAGAAAAGTAAAATTGTGATCAGAAACCGCATCATCTTTGCTATCTATTGTTGGGCTTGCCTGAGAAAGCTGACAAATTCGTCCTCGCTCCGGGTCAACCCAGGAAAGCTCGCGACCGTTAACCCGTTTGCGTCCACAATAGCATAAAACGGCAGAGCGACGGTGCCAAACTTTTCCTGCTCAAGTTGCTGCTGACGAGCGTAGATCTCGCCATCGCCATCGGTATAGAGGCTGACGAGCACAAATTTTTCCATCTCCACCTTTACGGCAGGCTGAGTGAACATATTCGCCTCCATCCAACGGCAGTTTGTGCAGGTATAGCCGGTGAAATCGAGAAAAACGCGCTTGTTCTCCGCTTTTGCCTGCTGCAACGCTCCCTCGTAATTATTGCTCAACCATTGGAGCTCTTCGTGGCGATTGCCGAGTACGTTGAACATCGAATCCTTGTTTTTTGGCGGCAGAAACGATTCGAGCTCCCCAAGTTTGCGGCCAAGAACGCCCGTCGTCAGATAGACGCAGAGTGCCAAAAACACGCCGGCAAAAAAGATGCGAAGCGGCGTGATCCTTTTGACGGGCGAATCGTGTTTGAATTTGAATAGGCCTAGAATATATGTCACGATGCCGAGACCCAACACCACCCAAATAATTAAAACGACCTCGCGCGTAAATACTTTGCCGTAATTGAGAGCACCGCTTGAGCTCAGGCCAGCACCCCAGACAAGATCGACGTTTGAGAGAAATTTCATCGCGGCGGCGATCTCGAGAAAACCCATCACCACCTTGACCGAATTGAGCCAGCCCCCCGAACGCGGCAGCGACGATAGTAGCTTTGGCACCGTCGCGAGCAGAAAAAAAGGCAGTGCGAACACGCTCGAAAACACCAACATCCCAAGCAGAGGCATTTTCCAATCGCCTTGTGCCGTCGAAACGAGCAGCGTACCGATAAATGGCGAGGTGCATGTAAATGACGTAAGCGTAAACGTCAGCCCCATCAGCAAGGCTCCGAGGTACGCGCTGCCCTTGCCCTCTTCGGTCCGGGTGATCTTGTCGAGTTTTGTCAAGACCGACGCGGGAATTGAGATCTCGTAAAAGCCAAAAAGATTAAATGCAAAAAACAAAAATATCGCGCCGATCGCTAGATTGACCCACGGATTTGCCGCAAACAGATTGATCCCCGCGGCTCCAAACGCTACCGCGAGCAGCATCCCAAGCAGCGAAAACGTCGCGATTATCCCGGCGGAATAGACGGTCGCGAGCTTTATCGTTTTTGAGCGGTCGCCGTCCGAGTGTTTCATAAAATATGAAACAGTGATCGGGATCATCGGGAAAACGCACGGCGTCAATAGCGAGATGGCTCCGAATGTCACCGCAAGCCAGATAAATGACCAGAGATCTACAGGCGGTTGATTATTTGTTTGTGCGTTGTTTGCAACGGTCTGCTCGTTATTGTCCGGTAGGTCAAAGACACGTTTTACATCTTCGGTCCCGGCAAACGTCACCTTTACCGTCTTTGGCGGCAGACAATTTGATTCTGTGCACACCTGATATTTAACGTTCAGAGCGAGGGCATCGACACTCGCCGCCGTTAGCGGTTTTATAACAACTTCAAACGTCGCCTCTTTCTCAAAAAGCTTTGTGTCGATCTTAAAATTTTCATCAAATTTTGTGATCGGTTTCGGCGAGGTGATCTTACCGTCGATGGCAAATGTTTCGGGTGCGGAGGTCGTGATCGTCGTAGGTATCGGGCCGCCATCGGGCTGCTCGACCGCATAGAGATGCCACGGCGCTTCGATCGTTGCCTTGAGGCGTACCTTGAATGTTTTCCCAACCGCAGCCGGTTTTCCTTTCGGTTCGAACTCAAGCGTCCACGAAACCGGATTCTGGGCAGAAACTCCCAAAACACTCAGCACGACGAGGATAAAGGTAAATACAAAGGCTCGCTTCATAGGCTAGAACAACACTGAGACTATATCATTTTCGCAAATCCGGCTGTAGACGCGAGCCAATATTTTGCACAAACCAACTTGCTCACTTATAATACTCGTTTCGCATCGCATTATTCGATTATTGCCAGAACTCGACGGCACGGAGGATTTGATTTTGCCCAAAGCAGCAACCCGTCAAAAAACGGTAGCCAAGACAAATAAAACTTCAGCAAACGGGAATGGCCAAAAGCCTGACAACCTTGCAAAAGAAGCCAAGACATCTCCGGTCGCAAAGGGGCTCGACTTTGTCGATGTTGATGTCGCTCAGGCCGAATTTCTTGAACGACGTAAATCACAGATAACGGCGATCAAGAAGCTCGACAAAAAGCTTCTTCGCGAAATGCTCTATCAGATGGTTTTGGGCCGCATATTTGAAGAAAAATGTGCCGAGGTCTATCGCATGGGCAAGATCGGCGGCTTTTGTCACCTTTATATTGGCCAGGAGGCTATTGGTGTTGGCACAATGATGGCGCTGGAAAAGACCGATATGGTCATCACTGCCTATCGCGACCACGTCCAAGCGATGATCAAAGGCATGACGCCGGAAAGTGTGATGGCCGAGCTTTATGGCAAAGAAGGTGGATGTGTCGGCGGCAAAGGCGGTTCGATGCATATGTTTTCTAAGGACCTTGAGTTTTACGGCGGCCATGGCATCGTCGGCGGCCAGATCGGCGTCGGTACCGGTATGGCTTACGCCGCGAAATATAAGAATACAGGTCAGGTCACGCTTTGCTTTTTTGGCGAGGCTGCGGTTAATCAGGGCATCTTTCACGAATCGTTAAACATGGCGCAGCTCTGGAAACTGCCGTGTATCTACATCTGCGAAAACAATCAATACGGCATGGGCACTTCACAAAAGCGTGCGATGTCTTCGCGAAGTATCGCGAAAAAGGCCGAGGCTTTTGAGATGGCAAATGAGTTTGTCGACGGTATGGACGTGATGGCCGTACGCGACGCGACGCTGCGTGCGATCGAACGTGCGCGCAAAGACGGTTCGCCAACGCTGCTTGAGATCCGGGCTTATCGGTTTATGGGCCACTCGATGTCTGATCCCGGTAACTACCGGACACGGGACGAGATCCTTAAGTATCAGGAACGCGATCCGATCGTGCTGTTCAAAGACAGCCTGAAAGCGGCAAAAGTATTTACCGATAAGGATTTTCAAGAGATCGAGCAGGAAGCGATAGAAGCTGTTGATCGAGCCGTTGCATTTGCAGACGAGAGCCCGTATCCGGCGGAAAGCGAATTGTTCACAGACGTATTAGCATAAATTTATGGCGTTATTAACGATACGCGATGCTCTGAACGAAGCATTGCGCGAAGAAATTCTACGGGACGAGAATGTCTTTGTCATGGGCGAAGAGGTCGCCGAGTACGATGGGGCATATAAGGTCACGCGCGGGCTGTGGAAGGAGTTTGGTGACAAACGTGTCGTCGATACTCCGATCACGGAGCTCGGTTTCGCGGCTGTCGGTGTCGGTGCGGCGATGGCGGGCTTGCGGCCGGTGATCGAATTTATGACGTGGAATTTTTCGATCCTCGCCGCCGATCAGATCATCAACCACGCTGCCAAGATGCTGTATATGTCCGGCGGACAGTTCAAAGTGCCGATAGTTTTTCGCGGGCCAAACGGCTCGGCGTATCAGGTCTCGTCCCAGCACTCACAGGCACTCGAGGCGTTTTATGCTAACTTTCCAGGTTTGAAAGTTGTGATGCCCTCGACTGCGGCTGATGCTAAGGGTTTGCTCAAATCAGCTATCCGCGATGACAACCCGATCGTCTTTCTCGAACAGGAAAGAATGTACGGCATGAAGGGCGAGGTGCCCGAGGATCTCGATTTCACGATCCCCCTTGGGGTTGCTGACATCAAGCGTGAGGGAAAGGATTGCACGATCGTCGCCCGTTCAATGACGGTTCCGCTTGCACTTCAGGCGGCGGAGTTGATACAGACCGAGTTTGACGTGTCGGTCGAGGTCATCGATCCGCGGACGATCAAACCACTCGATATCGATACGATCGTAAATTCGATCAAGAAAACAAACCGGCTCGTGATCGCCGAAGAATCGCACGAGTTTGCTTCGGTCGGTGCCGAGATCACTTATCAGGTGATGGACCACGCATTCGATTATCTTGACGCTCCGGTCAAGCGCCTCTCTTGTGCTGAGGCGCCGATGCCGTATGCCAAAAATCTTGAGGCACTTGCATTGCCGAGCGTGGAAAAAATCGTCGCTGCCGTTAAGGAAGTTTGTTATTTGTAGACAAAATATATGGCTGATAAATTTTTAATGCCGAAACTTTCGCCCACTATGGAAGAGGGCCAGATCGCGCGTTGGGTCAAAAACGAAGGTGACAACTATGACGCCGGAGAGACGCTTGCCGAGGTCGATACCGATAAAGCGACGATGGAGATGACCGCGTTAAAGGCCGGCACTCTGTTAAAAATATTAAAAGCCGCAGGCGACACTGCGCTGCTCGGTGAGGCGATCGCCATCACCGGGACTGCGGGTGAGGAAATCTCGGCTTTGTTGAGCGAATCATCGTCAAACGGACAGTCAGATCCGCCTACGTCAGCGGGCCGACAGGAGGTTAAAACGGAAGTTGCTCCGGCTCCTCAGCCAGAAGCACAGGCAGTAGCGAGCCTGCCCTCAACGTTAACCGTCCCCACGACC
>JBGTII010000033.1:0-15488 GCA_041745735.1 Pyrinomonadaceae bacterium
AAGCCCGCGCTGACAAGGCGTCCGGTGTTGCCGACTCGGCAGCGACAGCCGTCGACGCTCCCCCTCACGGAATTAGCAGCCAAGACGAAGGCAGCGATGTGTCAAATTCCAGGCTCAAACAGGCGCTTATGGATTCGGTTCCAAACTCTAAGCGCATTATCGCCCTGATAGTGATCTTCATAATCGTGATCGTGTTCTGGATGGTGTTTCACCAAAACGGTTCGACGCTCACCTATTGGGCTGACGACAACACGGCGTGGAACGTCAGCGGCACCATCTCTAATTCCATCAACGCTTTCTGGGTACTTGCCCTGACTTTCCCGTTGGTCTGGTTCTGGGGATTTTTGGACAAACGCGGCAAAGAGCCCTCAACGCCGACAAAGATGGCCTTTGGTATGACGCTCACCGGCCTGTCGTTTATTGTGCTGTATTTTGGCGCTGCGGCAGGTGAAAGCGCTCCTAAGACTCAGGAGCAATTTGCTACAGGAGCATTTCGTGTCAACGAACGAGCGATAACAAATCTCGGCGCGGCCGGAGTGCCTAAGGACGTTTTAGACAAGATCGTTGCGGCTAAAAATCCCGATGGCAAAAATGCCATATTCGGCGTTAAATTTGAGGCCAAAACTGACGAGGCCACCAAGGTCACCACCTCGGGCGAACAGCAGCTCGTCGCGGCGATCAATGCCGTTGCACCCGGTGCCGGAGACACGCATAAGGCTGCGATACTGCAAAACTCGTTCTTGTTCAAGGTGTCGGCCATGTGGCTCATTATCGCCTACGGCATCGTGACGCTCGGCGAGCTGATGCTGTCGCCGATGGGCCTGTCGCTCGTATCAAAGGTCGCGCCCATCAACGTCCGCGGCCTGATGATGGGCGGTTGGTTTGTCGCCACGGCTATTGGCAATAAGCTGACGCAGATCGGTATCTTTTGGGATATCTGGCTACAATCGACGTTCTTCCTCGTACTCGCATCAATGGCACTTGTGATGGCAGTAGTCCTGGCGCTTTTGCTCAAACCTTTGAAGAAAGCAATGCCAGGAGTTTAGGAAGTAGGGGAGTAGAGGATAAAGGGAGTGGGGGAGTAAGGAAGATCGTTCCTTCTCCCCTTCTATTTTCTGCCAGATGGCAAGACCCACTTCTGAGGATTGTTAATCATTGAAACGAGCATAGAATTATTTCGTCGTATTCCAAAAACAGATCTTTTGCAGTTTCCCGATCAAGATATTCACACCGAACGGCAAATTCGATCCATGTTTGAGTTTCAGCTGCTTCACCTTCGGAGTCTGAGAGTTTGCTGACAAAGGCGGCTTGGTACCGTCGTTTTCGCCAAGTCTCGGCAAGGTTTGAACAAACGGATCTGGACGAGCGACGAACTTGATCCGTCAGTGAGTAGGTTTCCTCTTTTGGGAAGCTTTTCGATAATTCGAATATGCGCATCGCCGCTTCGAATGCCCGGCGATAAACTTCAAGCTCTTGGTGACGAGTAATCAATTTCTTCACCTCCCCAACTCCTCTACTCCTCTACTCCCCCACTCCTTTTCGCTTCGCGAAACGCCGCCATCGCCTCCGCGGCGCCGGCATGCATTATCTCCGGTTTGTGATATTTCCAGTACTTTTCAAACTCTTCGTCGCTCATCTGCGTATTCTCTGAGCGTGTTTTTTCTTTTAGAAAATTCTCGGCCCAGGCACGAGTGTCCATATCTGTATTCAACGCCGTGCGGGCGCCGTGCATCATATTGTCGCGTTCCATAGTTATTTACTCCTTGTGGTAGATTATTAAACGACACTGACATTAACAAATGCCGCTACCTCTCAAGCTGCAAAAAAGGGCCTTACGTGAAAAGAACATTAACAATATTTTTAATTTTAGCGAGTTTTGTAAATGCCGGTTTGGCACAAACAAAGCCGCCCGTGAGCGCCAACGCTCAAAAGGGCATCGAAATACCATTTGTAAACAAGGTCTTGCCAAACGGCTTTGAGATCATCGTTTTACGGGACAGTTCGATCCCGCTGGTGACGGTCGAGATCGCTGTTCGCAACGGTTCATTTACCGAGACGCCCGAATTGAACGGCCTGTCGCATCTCTACGAGCATATGTTTTTTAAGCCAAACAGTGCCCGGATGATCGGTCAGTGCGAAGCCGCGATGCGCCAAGGACCGCTTAATGCATATGCCCAGCAGATCTGTGCTAATCCGCTAAAGTTAAAATCGCAGATCGGTGATGTCAGCTATCTTAACGAGATCGACCAGATCGGTATCGTCAACAACGCCGAGACGCACGAAGAGGTGGTCAATTATTATTTCACCACCACGCAGCCGCATCTGACGACGGCGATGCGTTACATACGCGACTCGATCCGCTTTCCGGTATTCGATGAGGAACAATTTAAGGGCGAACGCGAGGTCGTTTTAGCCGAGTTGACCCGTCACGAATCGCAGCCCGGGCAGTATCTGGAAACCACGATGATGGAAAAGCTCTTTTATAAATATCCATCACGCAAGCAACCCCGCGGAACACGCGCAACGGTCGCGGCCGCAACGACCGAGCGAATGCGGCTGATCCAGTCGCGCTATTACGTGCCTAATAATTCGGCCCTGATCGTGACCGGCGATGTTGACCCGCAAAAGGTTTTCTCTCTTGCTGCTGAACTATTCTCGGATTGGCAGCGGGCACCCGATCCTTTCAAACAGTTTCCAATGGTCGAGCATCCACCATTGCCTAAGGGCGAAGGCGTGATCGTTGAGCAGCCCGTCAGTAATGTAATTATGCAGATCGGCTGGCACGGCCCGTCGATCGGTGTTGACGACAAATCAACGTATGCCGCCGACGTTTTCTCGTATATCGTCCAGCAGCCGGATTCGCGTTTGCAGAGGGTGATGGTCGATTCAAATTTAGCGGTCGCGACGACCGTGCATTATTACACACAGCGCAACGTCGGGCCGATCCGCATGACGCTCGTGACATCGCCCGACAAAGCTAAACAGGCTCTCAAGACGCTTTACAGTGAGGTCGATAAATTTACTGATCCGACTTATTTCACCGACGAAGAGCTGGAAAACGCCAAAACCCTGCTCGAAGCCGAAGACCTGTATCGCCGTGAAAAACTGAGCGATTATTCACATACCATTAGCTTTTGGTGGTCATCGACAGGCGTCGACTATTATCGCGGATATCACAAAAATCTGCGGGCGATCACGCGTGCCGATATTGATCGCTACATCAAAACCTACATTCAAAATAAGCCGCATATCGGAGTTGCCCTGATCTCCAGCGATCTACAAAGAGAAGCAAAATTGACGCCGGCCGACCTGACAGGGGGGAAATAATGAAAAAGTTTAATTTCAGCATTGCATTACTGCTTGCACTCTGTTTTTCGGCAGCAAATATTCCGGCACAAACCACCGCGACGGCAACGAGATCGTCGACCGACGCCGTCACGGAACTTGATGTCAACGGGCTTAAGGTTTTGATTAAACGCCGTCCGAGTTCCCCGACCGTTGCCGCGGGGCTCTTTGTGCGTGGCGGGGCTCAGAATCTGACCGCCGCAACGGCTGGTATCGAAAGTATGACTCTTAATGTCGCGGCCGAGGGCAGCAAAAGCTTTCCGCGGGCGCTTTTACGCAAAGAGTTTTCAAGAACCGCAAGCAGCGTCGGAGCCGGTAGCAATCAGGATTACAGCGTCATGTCGCTGGCCTCGACCCGCCAACATTTTGAGCGGTCGTGGAAAGTTTTTGCCGATCTGGCCATGAATCCGGGCTTTACCACCGAAGATATCGAGCTGGTGCGTGAAAGGATCTTAACGGGCCTGCGTGGCCGTGATGACACGCCCGAGGGCTCGCTCGCATCGCTGGAAGAAAAGGTCATCTATGCCGGCCACCCCTACTCCAACGACCCAAACGGCACGACCGAGACCGTCAGCCGTTTTAAAGCTGAGGACCTGCGTGCTTATTATCAGAAAATAATGCAGACCTCGCAATTATTGCTGGTCATTGTGGGCGACGTGGATGCCGCCGCTGTCCAAAAAATGATCGCGGGCACACTCGGCAAACTGCCGCGCGGCGCTTACAAGGCAAAGCCCGTTCCAACCATGAGTTTTACCAAATCGACAGTGGACGTGACCTCAAGGTCGCTCCAAACAAACTATGTCGAGGGCATTTTTGCCGCTCCGTCGCTCGGCAGTCCCGATTATTACGCGATGCGCGTAGCTGTTTCGATCTTGGCGGGACGCGTGTTCCAAGAGGTGCGCGTCAAAAACAATCTCTCGTATGCACCCGGTGCCGAGATGAGCAACATGGCGGCCAATACCGGCAATATTTCCGTTTCCGCTGTCGAAGCTAATCGGGCCGTTGGTCTGATGTTGGCAGAGATCAATGGACTGAGAACTATCCCGGTTGAAAGGGCAGATATCCTGGAAACCGGCGGATTCTTTTTGACTAACTATTACATCAAGCAAGAGACAAATGCTGCACAGGCCGCGGACCTCGCAACTTACGAACTGATCGGCGGCGGTTGGCGTAATTCGGTTGAGTTTCTTGACCGGATCCGCAGTGTGACCCCCGCCGATGTCCAGCGCGTGTCGCAGACGTATTTTACGAATATTCGCTTTGTCGTCATAGGCAATCCTGCCCAGATCGACCGCAGTGTTTTTGTGGGTTCTTAAAAACAGTCGCCTTAACAAAAAAAACTCCGTGAGAATTTACGTCTCACGGAGCTTTTTATTCTAGCCGTCCTTTTTCCTGTCACCGTCCGTCTGTCGCGAAGGCTTTTCCGTCTCCTTCGGCTCGCTCTTTGTCGGCGGCGGCTCTTTTCGCGGCTCTTGTCTAACGGGCGGATCCCGCTTAGGCTCCTGACGCACAGGCGGTGAATATACCGGCGGCTCCTGTCGCGGCGTCTGCCTGACCGGCGGTTTATACTCCGGCGCGACCTCCTGTCTGCGCTGCCGCTCCCGCGGTTTTTCCTGCGGGGTATAGACTGGTTCCCGCGGGGTGACGGTCATGTCGTCACGTTTGACGGGCCTCTGCCGCTCCACCGCTCCGGTCTGACGCTTGTCGGTCGGTTCACCGCTGGTCACCGGCCCATTGCTGCGTTCACTCTTTACAACCGGTGGCCGGTCGCCATAGATGCGTTTCTGACGCAGCTCCTGATCGAGCGGTTTGTTGTTTTGCCGCTCTGCCGCACCGATCTTTGTTGTCGGCTCGAAACGCGGTTTTATGGCAATTATCTCCCTATCCATCGGCCGTTTTCTTTCCGACGGGTCCGGCAGCCTCAGGTTTGAAATGTCCGCCGGGTCCTTCGATAAGATCTCTTTGGCGATCAGGTCGGGCGCCCGCCGTCCGCCTTTGGCGGTTCGACCAAAATCGTCCTCGGGCACGGTTATAACACCGATCGGAGGCGTGTCACCCGGTTTTATCTTGCCGCCGCCTTTCACGTTGGGGTCAACCTTACCATTTCCACCGCCGCCCCCGGGTACGCGTATAAGCGGATCACGCTCGGTTTCACGTCCCTTCGGCGGACGGCCCGGGCCGTTGCCGCCCCATCCGCCTCCGCGACGGCCTCGGTGCCAGCCGTAGAAATTGCAGTTATACGGCAGCGGGTACCAATAGATATTTGTGCTGATTATGTTTATCACGACGAGTGCCGGCGACCACCAGCTGCGTCGCTGTCGGTAATAGCCGTACGGCGTCCAAACCCAGCGGCCATTAAAATGGATCCATCGGCCGTGGTGATATGTCGCCCAGCCCCAAGGCTCGTCGTTGACCCACGTCCAGCCGTATGCTCCGAGCCATCGCCAGTGCCCGTAACGATAGGGCGACCAATCGGCGTAATGGCTGATCGAAGTGGTGTAAGGCTGCCAGACATACCCGTAGTTGCTCGTATGGACCCAGTCGCCGTGGCCATTGAGGTCATCGGCACCGTAAATGTCCTGATCGTAATACTTGTCGTAATGGGCGTCTCTCAGTCGCTTAGCGATCGTCGAATCGCGGTCCTGCGACCAACTGTCGAATTCATCCGAAGAGCGGCCTGAGTCGAGCGTTTCCCACTCGCCGGCATTCGGCCCATCGATAAAAACACGTGAACCGCGGCCGCTCTTGAGCGTAAATCCGGCATTGTCCGAATACACGCGGGCCTCGCCGCCGCTCGTGACGCTAACCCGCAGATCGGTGTCACCCGGCTGTCCGGCATCGACGCGATACGACCCGGCTTTTTGCATCGCGACGGTCGTCTTTGGAGCATCGATCTCAAAATATCCGCCGGCCTTATCGAGGTCAGTTACCCGGACGGTCATTGTGCCCTGCGACAGACTGACGGCGATACCGTCGTGTTTAAGCGTTGAGAATTTTAGAAAAGCATTGCGGTCGAGCCGTATATGTGCATAGCTGTTGAGCTGTATCTCGACCCGCGCATCGTCGCCGGTCGCGACCTGATCGCCTTCGATCAGCGGCAGATTTAGCACTGCTTTTTCCCAATCGTCACTCCCGACGCGGCGTATCTTGACATCGCCGCGAATAAAACTGATGCGTGCGACGCGGTCGGTCACCTCAGGATCCGTGTCATCTTCGACCACGGAATACACTCCGTCGTCAGGTAAATTAAGCGTCTGCGACGCAGTTGCCGCACCGAATACAAAACCCACGCTGCTCACCGCAAGAATGGCGAGCCAAAACACCTTTGCCAAGTTACGCATAAGAGTTCCCTCCGATCTGATCATTAAATTTTTGTCCCTAGGGAAAGCAGCCGGATCCTAAGATGACAGCTTTGGCCGTATTCACAGCAAAAATCATACCGCCGCTGTATTAGCCCGTATATATTGGAGTTTGTTGATATACTCTCAAAGCTCGTGCAACCAAATAGTGCAGCTAAGCGTATTGCGCGACGAAATCGTATGGATACCTAGCAAGTATCAAACCACGGTAAATAGGAATAGAATGATAGTCTTAAGGCATCTTTTAGTTGATAACTGTTCTGCTCAAAAAATACGCCGGAGGAATTATGAAAAAAATTATTTATTTGACTGCATTATGTCTAGCTGTCTTTTGCTCGATCGCGTGTGCTCAAGGATCAACGCTTGAGAGCAGCAATGCTCCGAAAAAAGATGATGCGGCTACAAAGTCCGACGCATCGAAATTTGTCTCCGTCGAAGAGGCCGCGAAAACTGCATTGAATGTGGGCGCGGTGATGCCCGACTTTACTCTCAGTGATTCATTGGGACAGGCGGTCAAGAGCGGCGATATGCTCAAAAAGGGCAATCTCGTCATCGTGTTTTATCGTGGAGCTTGGTGCCCGTTTTGCAATAAGTACCTACACACGCTGCAGCAAAACCTGACACAGATCCGGGCAAATGGCGGCGACCTTGTCGCGATCTCAGCCGAACCGGCGGACCGCGCGATGGCAGTGGCAAAAAAGAACGAGTTGCTATTTACGGTTCTCAGCGATCCAAACCTGACAGTCGCTCGAAAGTTTGGCATCGTTTATCAATTGCCGCCCGAAACCGACGAAAAGTATAAGGGTTTTGGCATCGATCTGGTTAAAACCAACTCGACAGAAAAACCAGAACTGCCGATCTCGGCCACCTATGTTGTTGATAAGACCGGAAAGATCGTTTTTGCCCACATCGAACCCGATTACAAAAAACGAGCCGAGCCGGCAGCGATAATCGAGGCGTTGGCAAAGATCAAAAGATAGTCCTTGTTCTAACTTTGCGTCTAAGCGTTAAAAAAATCCTTTGATTTTCAAACCTCTACCGTCTAACATTTCGGTAGAGGTTTTATTGTTATGAAAAAGTTTACCCCGGTTCTTTTACTTGTTCTTATTTCTGCCATAGGCGGTTTCGGCCAAAAGGCGGGTGCGGCAAAGGTTGATGCTTCTAAGGGCGTCCGCGACGCGTTTGACCGTCTGATCGACGGCATCAAACAGGTTGACGCGGTTAAAGTTATGGCAGCGTACGAAAAGACCGACCGGCTGCTCATCTTTAACAACAACGGCTCCGCAACCATCGGGTGGGACAACGTTAAGGGCAACGTCGAGACGTCTTACGCCAAGATCACCAACGTCACGATCGAGGTCACCGGCCTGCGCGTCGAGATGCTGGGCAAAACCAACGCCTATGTTTCATGCAAATGGAAACAAACTCAGGAAAACGATGGCAAGCTCGAAGACGCCTCAGGCCGCATGACGCTCATTTATAAGCTCGTCGGCAAGGACTGGAAAGTCACACACCGCCACACCTCACCCGACAACCCCGGCCCGACCCGTCCGGTTTTCCCGTCCGAGCGGCAAAATTAGTATTAAGTAAGGAAAGCAAAAGGCTTCGCGTAATGCGAAGCCTTTTTTTCGGTACATGATCAATTAATTAAGCGGTCCACTCTGGTCCACCTGGACCGGACCGGACCGCTTTCGCTAGATCCCATCCACAATTGCATTCAGCGTTGCCGACGATCTCATCGCAGCCGAGGCCTTTTCCGTATCCGGATGATAATACCCGCCAAAATCCTGCGGTTTGCCTTGGGCGGCGATCAGCTCCTCGTTGATCTTGGCTTCGTTGTCCTGCATCGCATGAGCTACGGGGGCAAATTGGGCTGCGATCTCAGCATCGTCAGTCTGGCCGGCAAGGGCTTCGGCCCAGTACATTGCCAGATAGAAATGCGACCCGCGGTTATCGATTTGCCCGACCTTTCTTGCCGGAGATTTGTCGGTAGCCAGAAATTTTGCATTGGCTGCGTCGAGAGCATCTGCCAAAACCTGCGCTTTTTTGTTATTTTGCGTCTGAGCCAGATGCTCAAAACTTGCCTGTAACGCTAAGAACTCACCCAGCGAATCCCACCGCAAATAGCCTTCGGCAGCAAATTGTTCGACGTGTTTTGGTGCAGACCCGCCGGCCCCTGTCTCAAACAAACCCCCGCCGTTCATTAGTGGAACGATCGAGAGCATTTTTGCTGATGTTCCTAGCTCCAGGATCGGGAACATATCCGTCAGATAATCCCGCAACACATTGCCCGAAACAGAAATGGTGTCCTTGCCCTCTCTGGCACGTTTTATCGTCTCGATCACGGCATCTTTTACATCCATGACGCGGATGTCGAGGCCGGTCAGGTCGTGGTCTTTCAGATATTCCGAAACCTTTTTGATGATCTGCGAATCGTGAGCTCTGTCTTTATCGAGCCAGAAAATGGCAGGCGTGTCGGAGAGCCTTGCACGGTTGACTGCGAGTTTCACCCAATCCTTGATCGGAGCATCTTTGGTCTGGCACATGCGAAAAATATCACCGTTTTGAAGTTTCTGTTCATGCAAAACGGTCCCATTTTCATCCTCGACTTTTACCGTTCCCTCCCCTGAGATCTGAAAAGTCTTGTCATGCGAGCCATATTCCTCTGCCTTTTGCGCCATCAGACCGACATTGGGAACCGAACCGAAAGTTTTCGGGTCGATCGCTCCGTTTTGTTTCATGTCCTGAATGACCGCATCGTAAAATCCCGCGTACGTCCGATCGGGAATAATGCAGAGCGTGTCCTGCTCCTTGCCGTCCGCATCCCACATTTTCCCGCCGCCGCGAACCAGCGACGCCATCGAGGCATCAACGATGACATCCGACGAAACGTGAAAATTTGTGATGCCCTTGTCCGAATTGACCATGGCGATGGCAGGACCTAGTTCCATCGTTTTTGCGATGTCCACCCTGATCTCCGCTTCCTGCGGATGCCCCGCAATTTTTTCATTGAGCGTCGCCAACCCGTAATTGGGATTGATGTCTAACTCAGCAAAAGCTCCCTGATATTTTTCAAAAACATCCTTGAAATAGGTCTCCACGATCGCCCCGAAGATGATCGGGTCGGAGATCTTCATCATCGTCGCTTTCAAATGTGCGGACAGTAAAACGTCCTTTTCTTTGGCTTCAACCATCGCGTCCTCTACAAACGATTTCAAAGCGGAAAGCGTCATGACCGACGAATCGATCACCTCACCGGCTTTCAACGGCGAGAGATCTTTCAGAACCTTTTCCGAACCGTCATTTCCGTAGAAAATGATCCGAAACTTTCCTTCGTTTTCAACTGTGGTCGAGTTCTCGGTTCCGTAAAAATCACCGTCGCTCATATGAGCGACCGAGGTTTTAGAATCTGCTGTCCAAGCTCCCATCCGATGCGGATTTGCTTTCGCGTAATTTTTCACCGCTTTTGCAGCACGGCGGTCCGAATTTCCCTCTCGCAACACAGGATTTACCGCACTCCCCAATACTTTTGCGTATTTCTTGTTGATTGCTCTTTCGTCGTCTGTTTTCGGTTCCACAGGATACTTCGGAACCGCAAAACCTTGTTTCTGGAGCTCGGCTATCGCATCTTCGAGTTGCGGGACAGAAGCAGAAACATTTGGCAGCTTGATGATGTTGGCGTCAGGTTTTGTTGCCAATTCGCCCAATTGCGCCAATGCATCCGGGATCTTTTGGTCGGCGTTCAGATACTCGGGGAAATTAGCCAAGATTCGGCCTGAAAGCGAGATATCCGGAACCTCTATCTCGATATTCGCAGACTTCGTAAAGGCTTTTACGATCGGTAAAAAAGAAAACGTCGCGAGCATCGGGGCTTCGTCCGTCAGCGTGTAGTATATTTTTGCCATATATTTTTGTTGTCGTTATTGAACTAAGCCTAACCTACGGATATTCTATAGCGCAAGAATAGTGCTTTGTCTCAGTGAAAAGCATCGAGTTTCGGCGACGGCGGTATCTTCAAGATGAATATATTAACTTTCAAAGTCGCCATATTGATCGGCGTGTCCTGTCTAACTGCGTGGGGATGTGCTCGGCCAGCGGGAAATGCGAACGTTGTTCCGGTGGCGACTAACAACGCTGCAACTTCGAACGCCACGGTACCAGCACCGGGCACGAAGGACCCATATCCACAGGAAGTCGTTGCCGAGTTTCAAAAGTCGTGTCAGAAAGCCGGGAGCAGTGCGAAACTTTGTACGTGTCTGATCGACAAGATCCAAGAAAAATATTCCTTTGAGGAATTCTCCGTTATGGAATTAAAACTTAGCTCCGGCAACCCTCCCGAAGAATTCATCGAGTTCACTGGCCGAGCCAAGGCGCAATGTATGAGATAGTTCAGCGTTGATGCGTATGCGAATGCTCACCATAAATAGATCGCTAATGTTCGCCGCGATGTTTTGCGCGTTCGTGTCATTTACGCTTGCCCAAGGGTCCGCCCCCAAACCGCCGCGAGAGATATTTCGCGACTCTGACGGCAATCAGATATCCAACAACGAATTTGTAGATATCCGAATGGCAAATTTTCACTATCGCGACACAACCGTGGTTAGTACGCTCGCCGACGGCACTATAGAATTTCGGCTGCAAAAGGTTCCGCAAGAGGGGATGGCAGCACCCGATTTTACCGTCAAAGCCATTGATGGAAAAACACTGAGATCCGCCGAGTTGAAAGGCAAGGTCGTTGTCCTAAATTTCTGGTTCATCGGCTGCCCTGCCTGCATCAGAGAAGAGCCAAAATTGAACAGTCTCAAGGCCAAATTTTCGGGTCGTGACGACATCGTATTCCTCGCCATGACGGCCGATCCGGCAAACAGCGTTAAAAAATATGTCGCAAAAGAAGGGTTTGATTTTACACACGCAGCCGACGCTGAAAAGACGATGAAAGCTTTTGTATTTTCCGGCTATCCTAAAAACATTGTGATCGGCCGCGACGGGATCATCCGTTATTGGCGAAGCCCCGTCCACGCTTGGGACAAATTTGAGTCAGTCGTCCGTGCCGAGCTGGCAAAAGATTAAATGGCAAAAAAAGCCGCAAAACCTGTTGTATCGATCATCATGGGCAGCAAGTCGGACTGGCCAACGATGGAGGTCGCCTCGATGACGCTGACGGAATTTGGCGTCTCCCACGAGACAAAGATCGTCTCGGCCCATCGAACTCCAGACCTGCTCTTTGAATTTGCAAAAGGTGCCGAGGAACGCGGTATCGAGGTCATCATCGCCGGAGCCGGCGGTGCCGCTCATCTGCCGGGAATGTGTGCATCGCAAACGGTCCTGCCGGTGCTTGGCGTACCGGTCGAAAGCAAAGCCCTTAAGGGTCTTGACTCTTTATTGTCGATCGCCCAAATGCCTGCCGGTATTCCCGTCGGAACGCTGGCGATCGGCCAGCCGGGTGCAAAGAACGCAGCACTACTCGCGATCGCGATCCTCGCAAATTCGCAGCCGGACCTAAAGAAAAAACTCACAGATTTTAGATCTGAACAAACTCGCGGAGTACTAAAAACTAAGCTGAAATAAGGGCTCGCCTTAGAAGTTCTTCACTTCATTTGCTTTGAGCGCATACCTACCTGGGCTACAAAATCGACCCCAGTAAGATCGCTCGTCACAGCGACACTCTGCGGCAAAAAGGTGAAGTGGCGTCTCGATGCAACAGTAAGGTTATAGGTTTGACCTGATAAAACCCCTGTAAAGCTATAATCACCGAACGGACCCGCTACAACTTGACGGGTCACGTTTTGTGGATCGGTGAGAGTGACCACAGCATTTTTCACTCCCCTACCCTCGGGGGTCAGAACACGCCCCGTAACTGAAAAGGTCGACAACGAGGATGAAAGAAGATAACGCGCGACAGCAAATCCGTACACCCCGTTGGCATCCTGCCCCTGCCCGGCGACCAATAACGTGTTGCCCGGCTGGATGAAACCACAACAGGCAAAGCTATCGTTAGTCCCAAATTTAGTTCGGATAAAGCCCCCCGTTCCAAAATCCGGATCCGGCGTACCGGCCTGATCAAAGCGGGCGAGCTTGAAATCACCGCCTCCAAACACGTCCGGCCCCGAACCAATGGCCAAGATCTTTCCGTCCGATTGGATAAGTACTGAATTGAAGATCGCAAATTTGTTAGTGGATGAATCGATCATCACCTTGCCCGAGCTTCCAAAGTCAGGGTCAAGGGACCCATTCGAATTAAATCTTACGAGTGCCGCAAAATCACTCGAGCCACTGTTAGCCGCTCCCCCGACGAGTATTCGACCATCCGACTGAAGGGTGATGGAATTTGCTCGATCATTCTGCGTACCGATGGACGTCAGGACCTTTCCTCCACTTCCGAAGGCTGAGTCGACCGATCCGTTCGAATTAAAACGCATGGTCACAAAGTCCTGATCAATGCCTGAGGCGCCCACGCTATTACCAACCGCGACGATCTTACCGTCCGGCTGAACTATCACCTTGGCGAATTCGTCATTTGACGCTCCTGGTCCGATCGTAACAACTTTGATACCGGTTCCGTTGAAACTGCCGTCGAGCTGTCCCGAGGCCGTCAGCCTGACCAAACTTGCGTCATAATTTCCCCCGGGGCGGCTTTTCCCGGCCAGTAGGATCGATCCGTCAGTTTGGACCGTTATATCGCTAGGAAAATCATTTCCCGCGGTAACAGGGATCGTCACCTTACCTCCGCTACCAAAAGTGGTATCTGGTGAGCCGTCGCTGTTGAGCCTCGCAACACCGAAATCAAAATTGTTAACCTCGACCGCTCCAGCGATCAGGATCTTGTCGTCCGGCTGCACGGTCACGGTGTAGGCAATTTCTCTCGCCGGAAATGCATTAAAGGTCATCGTAACGAAACCATTATTCCCAAACGTGGTATCCACAAACCCTGTCGAAGTAAGCCGGACAACAGCAAACTTCTGATAATTACCAGCTCCGTTTACACCCGCCGCAAAAACGACTTTGCCGGTCGATTGTACGGCCGCCGTCTGCACGCCAAACACATTCGCGATGGTCGCGAGGTTTTTGCCGCCCGTTCCAAAAGTGGTGTCAAGGTGGCCGGATGCCCCTGGGGTCGGGGCAGGTGTCGGCGTGGGCGTGGGTGGTATTGGTGTGGGTGTAGGTGTTGGTGTTGGCGTCACATCGGGTGCGTCCGCGATTAGTGCCACAAAAACATCCGACGTGCCTCGAATGCTTCCCTGGAGGGGCTCCTTCAAAGGGAAGTTGGCCCCAGCGACTCCAGTTATGTATGCATTTCCGGACGAGTCTACAGCCACTGCGTTGCTTCCGTCCCATCCGCTTCCTCCTAAATATGTAGAATAGGTTAGCGCCTGGCCTGTCGGATTGAGCTTTGTGATATATGCGTCATGGAACCCGCTATGTGTCGGTTGGATAGCAGCCGTAGTCGGGAAATCACCTGAATTCGTTTCACCGGTCACATAAGCACTGCCGGATAAATCAACGGCTATGCCACGCCCTCGCTCGTTACCGCTCCCGCCGAGATAGGTTGAATAGGTTAGCTCGGAGCCACTGGCGTTTATTTTCGTTACGAAAGCGTCATCGTTTGGACTTTTAGTGGGTTGCAAAGCATTGACCGTGGGAAAATTTGTTGAAATAGTGTATCCGGTGATATAAGCACTCCCTACGGAATCTACATCAATGGCCGACCCTAATTCATTTCCGTCACCGCCAAGATACGTCGAATAAAGTAGGCTGGATCCCGCCGCATTTATTTTTGTCGCAAAAATATCACGCGGTCCGCCGCCGTAAACTGGTTGAATAGGAGCCACCAGAGCCAATCCCTGACTTGTATCTCCTGTAACAAAAGCGTTGCCGGAATTATCGACCGCGATTCCGAACACTCGCACATCGGCCGTGCCGCCGAGATAGGTGGAATATGCCATTGCCGAACCAGCTGCGTTGATCTTTGTAATGAACCCATCAAGACCCGAGGCCCCGCTGCCATGCGTGGTTTGGAAGGCCCCGGCGGTTACAGGGAAGTCCCTCGACTGCGTGGTCCCGGCAACGTATGCCGACCCATCTGGCCCAACGGCTATACAAAAAGCATTATCGGCCTCACTCCCACCCAGATAAGTAGAATAAACAAGCGCCGAGCCCGTCGAGTTTATCTTTGTCACGAAGGCGTTTGAGACGCAATTGCCGCAGCTTTGGATCGGGGAAACTGTCGGAAAATTACTTGAGCCTGTCTGCCCGCTAATGTAGGCGTTGCCGGAAGAATCAACCGCGATGCCAGCTGCATTCTCACTAGATGAGCCGCCAATATAAGTCGAAAAAAGTATTGCTGAACCGGAAGCATTGATCTTCGTGATGAAAACGTCGAGATTGCCTTTTGGGGTCGGAAAGAGGCCGTTGTTTGTTGGGAAATTGCTTGAGCTCGTATATCCGCTAACGTAAATATTGCCGAAGGAATCGAACGCGACGCCCGTACCAACTTCGCCAGAGTCGCCGCCAAGGTATGTGGAATAGACTAGAACCGGGTCTATGATCAGGGGAATCGTCGCATCATATTTACCAACCGCAAACCCAACCTTTCCGCCACGTGAGACCACAAATTGACCGTCGATCTGCTTCCGTCCTCCGTCGACTTCTTGATAAATGAATGGCTTGTTCTGCCTTAAGGTTTGCCCATCTATATCAATGAGCAGGTCGCCTGTCTCTTTCTCTAACTTTACAGAATCTGCACCAGCAAATTTCAGCGAGATCTGTCGGTAGTCGGCACCGGGA
>JBGTII010000034.1:0-12266 GCA_041745735.1 Pyrinomonadaceae bacterium
AAGCATCCACCGAAATTGGCCTCATCGCAATCGCACACAACCTCCAAAGACTTACCAATACTAAAAACCACTGACTTCAACACTTTCTTTCACAAAAAAAGAAGCTGCCGCGAAAACTAGTTTCAAGACAGCCTCTTTTTAGGGAATAAAGGTGCCAATTTGTATATCTTTGCCGTCCGAGGAGACTGATATCATTCCGCGTTTACCAGTTGTCATTACATTCGCATCGGCCGCTTTCCACCGTTCAACAACCTCCGAATGCGGATGGCCAAATGGTGATGCTCGCCCGACCGAAATGATGGCATATTGTGCCATCACCGCATCGACAAACGGAGGTGTCGATGATGTCCGGCTTCCGTGATGCGGCACTTTTATGAGATCGGCGTTGAGCGTGCCGCCGTTTCCGAGAATTTCCATTTCCGCCTGACGCTCGATGTCGCCGGTTAACAAAAATGTGCGGTTGCCGTAAGTTATCCGCAAAACGATCGAGTGGTTATTATCCGAAACGGAATTCAGGTCGTCGGATGCTAACGGATAGATCACCTCGACGATCACCTCGCCAAAATTGAGTCGATCTCCGCGCGCGACGATCTCGACGGGCACGCGTCGGCGTTTTAAGATTTCAGCGAGAGCCATGAGGTCGGGATCGTCATTTGGTGTTCGGGCAAACAAGGCCGTTCCGATACTAAAATTTTGGGCAACATCAGTCAGCCCTTGGATATGGTCAGCGTCGGCGTGAGTCGCCAGGATAGCGTCGACGCGTGAATAGCCTTTTGCCCATAGCACCTCGGACACGACCGATTCGCCAATTCCGCGAGTATCTGGCTCAAACGACTCGGCTTCGTCGACTTTCTTGCGGTAATTAAATCTTCCACCACCATCGACCAACAGCGTCTTGCCATCCGGAAACGTGATCAAAGCCGCATCGCCCTGCCCGACATCCAAAAAATCAATGTGCAGCCGCCCATCCGGCCGAGCGACGCTAAACGGATGAAAAACGATGATCCCGGTCAGAACTACCACCGCCGCGACTATCAGACGCAGAAATCGACGATCGATGATCGACGAGGTCGTTTTTAGTTCGAACGGCTTCCAACGAACGGTCGCGATGGCAAGCAATATTAGCGGCACAAAATAGATGCCGTACCAGATGCGTCCAGTCCCAACATACGCGGGTAACCGAAAACTCGCCCAGTCCATCATCGCAAATAGCCGCGGCACGGATAGCATCATCCAATTCATCGCCTCGGCAACTGCAAAGCAAGGCGCCGAAAGCAGTATTGAAATATGTCCGATCAACGCTCCGATCACCGCAGCAAAACTCTCTATGACGATAAAGACGCTCACCCACAAATTGAGCAACACAGACGCAACCGAGACGCGATGAAAATAGATCACGGAAAGCGGCAGCATACAGATCTGGACGATCAGCGAGATCAGTAGCCCCTCGAAAACGTATCGAAATACTTTTTGGATATTGTCACCGGTACGTCCGGCAAAATAGGGCGATTTGAAAATATTGGCCGACCATATCTGACGTTTTGATTCGACATTCCATTTCAGATTGTTCCAATAGATAGTTTCGCAAACCCGCCGGAGCCAATTTGGCACATTTGGCGGAAAGGGCGTGGCGGCATTTGGCGACCAACTGCCGATTGCCCGCAGATGCTCAATCAATGGATACGCAATGGCAACGATCGCCATGACGCTGACAAATGTTAGCTGAAAAGACGGATCAAACAGCTCCGATGGCCGCCATGAAAGCAAAATCAGCCCGCACAGTCCGAGCGAATTTAGCAACGTCCCGCGTCGGTATATCGCATACGAAAACAACACGACCGTAAACATTATCGCCGCCCGCACGACCGGCACATCGGCACCGACCGCGAGCGTATAACCCCATAGTATCGTCGTGGTTATGCCAAATTGCAGCCAGCGGTTTCGCGTGAACCAGCGCAAGAATACAAGCAGCAACCCGCCGATAAATGTAATATGTAGGCCCGAGATGACCAGAATATGAAAAGTCCCACCATCGCGAAAAAGATCGGCAGTGTCTTTATCAAGAAAGTATTTATCACCAAGCAGGCTTGCGATCATTACACCCGCAGCAGGTTTCCTCAAGCCATTTCTGAGATCGTCGATCATTACCGCTCGCTGGTCATAAACCCACGCAAGCGGTAAAAAGACACTCTCATCCGCAATGTGCTCAACCAGCAAACTGCTTTCTAGCGAGCAGGTCGCATCGATTCCCAGACGGTCGAGCATCTCCCGTCTTGGCACGACGCCGGGATTGAGATATTCATCCTCGCGTTCCAGACTGCACGCCGCCCGGATACGCGAGCCGTATTTCAGATTTGAAATTTGAGATTTGAAATTTGAAATTTCAGATTTTGAATTTGAAATTTCAGATCTCAAATTATCTTGGGCTTGAGCATTATCTCGATGCGGCATAAACAGCCGAACCTTTCCGGTAACTGCGCGATCAGTACCGCGATATCGGAGGACGTTCGTTTTTAGAGTTAAGAAGGAACCATCAGCGGACGGTTCGGGCCGGCCCATGAGGACCCCCTCGATCTCGACGGGAGAACCTGAGAGGAGAGATTTATTATCGTATAGCGTTTTTAGCCGTGTTTCGGTGTTCTGTTTCACCTCACCGTGATACAACCCGGCTCCGATTGAAACGAAGGCAAGGGAAACAAAAATGGTTGCAATTGGTTTTGTTCGGAATACGAGAGCGAGGATAAGAAATGCTATTGTTGCGATCAACGGAGCCGGAAAACTGATTACAACGAATTTAGCCGTCAAAATTCCAACCGCAAATCCTACGGCGAGCCAGAGCATCGGATGACGGTTAAATGATGGTCGGGTGGCGTCGAGTTCCATCGGGGGGCTTAGTCGGCGCGTAAGATGGGTCGCAACTCGGCGAAGCGCGTTTCGCTAACACCGCGAATAAGCATCAGATGTTCGACGCGGCGAAACCGGCCGTTTGCGGTGCGAAATTCGACAATAGCCTCGGCGGTCTTACGGCCGATGTGCGGCAGGCGTTCGAGATCATCGACGGTTGCGGTATTGATGTTAATCGCCGAAGCAGGGAGATGAGCGATAGGACGTTCATATTCGACCCGCGAGGAACACGCGGTGATAGACAATGCGAGCAGGAATGGAATGAAGCGTCCGATCATTCGAAATCTAAAATTTGAAATTTGAAATCTGAAAATTCGTAATTCGTAATCCCTTATTCATCTCCCAACGCACCTTCGTTAATATCCTGCAGGTCTTCGTACGCTTTGCTGAGGACGGGGCGGGCACGGGTGGAGCTGTCTTGCTCGCCGATATAGCCTTCGCGGACCATGGCGTCGAGGATGGCGGCGGCACGGCCGTAGCCGATACGCAGATGGCGTTGGAGCAGGCTGGTCGAGCCGCGTTTTGCCTGGACGATGCATTTGAGAGCGTCGTGAAACAGCGGGTCGCGGCGTCCGGGCAGATCGCCGCCGTCATCGAGCTCTTCGGGTGAGACGGTGATGGTCTGGTCGTATTCGGGCTTGCCCTGTTTTTTGATAAATTCGACTACCTTGCCGATCTCGGCTTCGTTGACATAGGCTCCGTGGACGCGGATCACTTGTGAATTGCCCGGTGGCAAAAACAGCATATCGCCGTTACCCAGCAAGCTCTCGGCTCCGTTGCCGTCAATGATCGTGCGTGAATCTACCTTTGACGAGACCCGGAAAGAGATACGCGACGGGAAATTTGCTTTGATCAGGCCGGTGATGACATCGACGCTCGGACGCTGGGTCGCAAGCACCAGATGGATGCCGACGGCACGTGCCATCTGGGCGAGCCGCGTGATCGATTCCTCGACCTCTTTGCCGCTAACCATCATCAGATCGGCGAGCTCGTCGATGATGATGACGATGTACGGCAAGATGCGGTGCGGATCGCCGTTGTCGTCCCATTGCTCAAGCTCGTTACGGCGTTTGGCCTCGACATTATACCCGGCGATATTTCGCACGCCGTAACCCGCGAGGTCTTTATAACGGCGTTCCATCTCGGTGACCGCCCATTTGAGCGAGACGGCTGCACGTTTTGGATCGGTGATGATCGGCGTCGCGAGATGCGGGATATCGGCGTACAGCCCTAGCTCCAGACGCTTTGGGTCGACCATGATGAATTTGACTTCGTCAGGCCGTGCCTTATAAAGGATCGACATCACGAGCGTATTTACCCCGACGGATTTACCCGCTCCGGTCGCACCGGCGATCAGCAAATGCGGCATCTTGGCGAGATCGGCAACGTAATTTACACCGTCAATTGTTTTGCCCAAGGCCAGCGTCAGCAGCGACGGCGATTCTTTGCCAAACTTTGGCGACTCGATGACGTCACGCAAAAATATCGTCTCGCGTTTCGAATTTGGCACCTCGATACCGACGTACGCTTTGCCCGGAATGCGGTCAATGCGGATCGACTCGGCCTTGAGAGCGAGACACAGGTCGTCGACGAGGCCCGTAACACGCGAATATTTGACGCCCGCGTCGGGTTTGAATTCGTAGGTGGTGACGACCGGGCCTTTGGAAATATTGACGACGCGGCCGCCGACGTTAAACTCGCCCGTTTTGACCGCGAGCTCTTTAGCGATGGCGAGTAGCTCTTTTTCGTCCTGCTCGATCTTTGCCGCCGGCGGCGTGAGCATGTCGGTCGTGGGGAGTTTGTAATTGTCAAAATTTTGCTGCGTGGCGAATGGAGCTTCGTCGGACGCCTCTTCCTCAATGATCTCGGGCGTCTCGTCAACCATCCGCGTCTTTCGCGTTTTCGGTACGGCCTCGTCAAGCTCGGTCAAAGGGTTATCGACCTTGAGCGTCTCGTACGGATTGTCTTCGCTGCCGCCATCGATCGTCGGGATCGACGGCTCTTCGTCAAACAAAGGTTCGCTGCGTCCGACCGCGGCAGCGGCGGCCATCGCCTCGATATCACCGACCGAGATCGTCGGCGGCAGCGACTCTGCGATCTCGCGTTTTTCACGGCGTTTGTCGGCACGCATCTTCGCAGCTTCGATCTCAGGTGTACGCTCCGCACGACGTTTGTCACGCCATTCGTCGATGCGGATGCGTAGATTTTCCCAAGCGACATCAAAATGGCCGAGAAAACCGCCGAGCGTAAAATTTGTAATGAGCAAAAACGAGCTGATAAATACAGCAAACAGCAAAATGCCGGCTCCGATACGGCTAATAAAATACGCCGTGCCTTGTGCAGCGGCTTCACCGACGATCGCTCCATAACCGCCAAACAGTGTCGTCAACCCAGCGAGCGAGATAACAAAAAAAATAAACCCCGCCACACGCAAAAAACGCGGCACGAGCGTATTTGCCTGAAAAACCCGCCACGCTATCAACCCGATCAGCAAAGGAAAAATATACGCCGTCCAGCCAAATGTGTTGAATAGTGCGGCAGCAATATTTGCTCCGACCGGCCCGACCCAGTTGCTATTTGACGCGGCCCCGCTGCCGGTCGAAAACCAAGAGCGGTCTGCGGGGCTGCTCGTCACCAGCGACAGCAACACCAGCAACCCAAGAGCCGCAACGATGATCGCGACGACATCATTCCATATCGAATGCTTCGCCGCCTTGCCGCTTTTCTTTTTGAGCAAAGTGGTGCCATCGGCGAGACAAAAATTAATGTCATCGTCCTTATAGACCTCGTTGCATGTGGGGCAGGTTTTCATCTTAATTAGTGATGAGGGACGAGTGGTCAGGGACGAGGGCTTTGCTCTTCACTTATCCCTTGTCCCTTGTCCCTCGTCCCTTGTCCCTCGTCACTTATCCCTGTTTCTTATACATCAAATACTGCTGAATAAACTCATCGATCTCGCCATCCAGCACCGCATCTACATCCGACGTTTCGTGCTTGGTTCGTGTGTCTTTGACCAGCCGGTACGGGTGCAGGACGTAGTTGCGTATCTGCGAACCGAACGAGATGTCCTGTTTGGTAGCTTCGAGCTCGGCGGCACCGGCTAGGCGTTTTTCGAGTTCGAGCTCGTATAGTTTAGACCGCAGGACGTTCATCGCGACCGTTTTATTTTGCAACTGCGACCGCTGATTCTGACAAGTTACCACAATATTGGTCGGAAGATGCGTAATTCTCACCGCCGAATCGGTCACATTTACATGCTGGCCGCCCGCACCTGACGAGCGGTATGTGTCGATACGCAGGTCTTTGTCCTCGATATTGACCTCGATCGTTTCGTCGATCTCAGGTGAGACGAACATCGACGCGAACGAAGTCTCGCGGCTGCCGCCCGAGTTGAACGGCGAGATGCGGACCAGACGATGCACGCCCGCCTCAGCCGCGAGCAGCCCGTAAGCGTAATCGCCCTCGATGCGAAAAGTGGCTGATTTCATACCGGCTTCACTTCCCGATTGCTCGTCGAGGATCTCTGCCTTAAACCCGCGTTTCTCAGCCCACCGCAGATACATCCGCAGCAGCATCTGTGCAAAATCCTGTGCGTCGGTGCCGCCCGCACCCGCCTGGATCGAGCAGATCGCGTTGTTGGCATCGGTTTCGCCCGACAGCAGCGACTGCACCTCAGCCGCAGCAACCTCACGCTCTAAACGGCTAATCAGCGTCTCAAGTTCCTTTGCCGAATCAGCATCCTCGGCGGCAAATTCAAAGAGCACCTCAGCGTCGGAAACGCCCGTATCGAAAGCTTTTTGCTGATTTAGCGCCCGCTCGATACGGCTGCGCATCTGCACCACCTTTTGCGCCGATTCCTGATCGTCCCAAAAACCGGGTGCCGAAATGAGTTTTTCCGAATCGTCCAGTTCTAACTGCTTGGCAGGCGCGTCAAAGATACCTCCCAAGTTGGGTAACTTTTTCTTTGATCGAGTCGAATTTTGTTTGAAGGTCGGTTAGTTCCATTGGAGATATTTTATCGCATTGCCGTTGGCTTCAGCCAACGGTACAGTATCGCAAGGCAGTTTGGGCTTAAGCCCAATTGCTATACTGTCCACTTCCGTTGGCTAAAGCCAACGGCAATCGGTCAGGCGGTTTGTCTCTTCCTTATGCTAATTGCAACTAAAACAATGGTTATCAGCGTACACAGCCACGCGAACCAGTCTCCATATTTTACATAAAATGTCTGCGAGCCGTCCGATTTTGACACGGACCAGACGCGGGTGGCTTCCCGGTACGTCGGAGCAGCGTCAAGCACCTGTCCGTTTTCGGTGATGTAGGCGGTGACGCCGACGTTGGTGACGCGCAAAACGGGGCGGTTAGTCTCGACTGCACGGAAAACTGCGTTTGCGAGATGCTGACGCAGCACCGGCGTCGGGCCGAGATAGCCGTCGTTGGTCATCTCAATCAGCACGTCGGCACCGTTTCGAACATATTCTCGGGAAAGCTGGCCAAAGTGCGATTCGAAACAGATCATCACGCCAGCTTTGGCGTCACCGACCGGCAAGATGTCGTATTCGCGGCCGTAGGAAAAATTGCCGACAAAGCCCGGCACGATCCGGTCAAGCGGCGACGGCACGGCTTCGCCAAATGGCAGCAGGAATATCTTGTCGTACTGCGCCGCCTCCCGGCCATCAGGCCCGACCATCACCGCCGAGTTAAAATATTTACCATTCGTCGCATCGGGCTCCGCAGAGTTAAACAAAACGCTCGCATTATTACGCCGCGCAAAATCCCCGATGAACTGCTGAAACTCACGGTCGTCGTTGTACATAAAGTTCATCGGCGACTCGGGCAGAATTACAAGCGTTGGTTGTTCGTTGTTCGTTGTTCGGAGCTTTTTGATTTCAGTCTCGGCCAGATCAAATTGGCGCTGTCGAAGCTGTTCGAGTTTTGTGTAATCCACGCCCGACATTGGGACATTGGGTTGAAGAGCGATTACCCGAGATCCCGAAGTTGTCTTTGCTACTTCGGCCGAATAACCATCTGAACCCAAAAATCTGAGAAATATGAAGGCCCCGGCACAAAGCAGAACAATCCAACCCGCAAGAATCACCTGATATTTAACCGCAAGCCCTACCTGCCGGAAAAAATAAAAGTAGATCAAAATCGTCGAGTTGATAATTAAACAAAAAAAACTTACAAGGTAAACGCCCCCGAAAGACGCCCAATCTAAAACTGGTCCGCCAAGGGCCATAGAGTATCCAACTGCATTCCAGTTGTTTCCTGTGAGCCAGTACCGTAAAAATTCGCAAGCGCACCAAATAGGCACGGCCTCAGCAAATGCAGATATCCCGACGCGTTTGAGACGGATCGCCAAAAGCGTCGAAAAAATGGCGGGAAATATGCCCACAGCCAAACTTACGACCAGCATCAGGAAATACGCCAGCGGCCACGGGAATGCGGCGTAGTGGATCGGTGCGTAGGTCAGCCACCAGCACGTGCCGAAAAAGAATGCGGTGCCAAAGATCCAGCCGAGCGTGAAACACACAGCGATGCTGTCCTTTTGCCGCTCGACCGCCCACATCAGCGGCACGAGTGCGAACCATGCAAGAAACCAGAATTCGAAATCGGGAAACGCAAGGATCAACAGCCCCGCCGCGACGAGAGCGAGCACGGCGTTTTGCCATGCAGGTAATATCTTTTTGACCAAGCCAAACGCCATCCGAATATTCTAGCAGGGTTTGTCCCATCTGACTTCGCGGTTCCTTTGCGAACTTTGCGACTTTGCGGGAGGAAAGGCCGGTTTCCCGCAAAGCCGCAAAGGACGCAAAGGACTCAAACCAACCAAATTGACCGCCTAATCGGTCAAAACGACAAAATACGTCATTGTTTTGTGACAGATTATGTCAGTTGGCATAAATTCGATCAGTGCTCGGGTCATAATGCCCGAAAGCGTTGATACGGCCTGCGTCGAAACCATTCAGATTGAATGAGATCACGCCAATATCGCTAAAACTCAATAAAATGCTGTTTAAAAGAGGAAAGTCCGGCCTGTTAGGACCGGACTCTAAAGGAAGGACAACTGGAGGAACGCTCGGAAGGTGTAAGAGCACAGTGGCGTACCGCGCTCAGAGTAGTGGTGGCGGCGGGGTCTTGATCAAACTGCGTCAAGCTAGCCACTGCTCTAATAGGCACGTAGCGTGCCACGAATCGAGTTGAAGGTTCAAAGTTCAAAGTTCAAAGTTGTAGGAAAAGGAAAAGGCCCGTATTAACGGGCTTTTTCGTGGAAAATAAATTTGGAAAAGCGTTGGCCTTAGGACTTGGAACATGGAACCTTGAACTTTGAACTCACCTTTTGCGCTATTTTGAGCAGCGTTCTGACAGTCTTTGTAACGCTGCGGCGTCGGCGTTCTCTTTATCGATCTCCGTGGCGGAGGCGGCGTAGTTTTTTGCCTGCAGACAATCGCCTTTTTCGACGTAGATCTTGCCGAGCTCAACGTGAGCATCGATCAGCTTGTTATTCCAAAAGATCGATGTTTTGAATTGGCTGATCGCTTGATCTTTGTCACCACGGCGAAGACTGATCTTGCCAAGCAGCAGATAGCTCTCGGCGGACATTGGCTCACTGACGAG
The DNA here is from genome assembly GCA_041745735.1 of Pyrinomonadaceae bacterium. Classification (GTDB taxonomy): domain Bacteria; phylum Acidobacteriota; class Blastocatellia; order Pyrinomonadales; family Pyrinomonadaceae; genus OLB17. The sequence goes on from JBGTII010000034.1 coordinate 9,520, forward strand.
CACGCGGCGGAGCGTTTCCATTGCGTCATCGTTCTGACCGTTCTTTAGCTGTTCCCGGGCTTTCGCAAGTAGAACGTCGGTTTCATTCATTTGCGGCTGTTTGGGATATTCAGCTCGACCACTAAGGACTACAGCAACAAAATCTTTTCGACTAGGCTGTTCAACGCGAAGGGGGATGTCGGGGATCTTCTGTGTCTTACCCCAATCGGTCTCAAGCTTTGCAAAACGATTGTTTGCCGTCAGCAATAGCTGCGCCTGATTCTTCTGCGTTGCAGCGGACGGGTCTTTTAGAGTCTCAAGAGCCTTGGATAACAAATAATACGCCTCGCCGTCTTTGGGATTAAGGACAATCGCCGAACGAAACTGGTCCGCCGCCTCGGTCATGTTGCCCATCAGAAACAGGGCGACCGCGTAGTTAAACCGGATATTTACATTATCGGGCGACGAGTCAACCGCCTTTTTCAAAAATTCTATGCCGTTAATGAGTTGTGCCTCAGCCTTTGCCAGATCTTTCTTTTGCGCACGGGACGCCTGTACCGAGATCGCTCCCAAGGCATTATAGACAGTCCCAAGTTTCAAGTCCTCAGCTAACGGCTGTAATGTTGCAAGGGCAGACTCAAAATTGCCCTGCTGTAAGTACAACAATCCAATGTAAAATGCAGCCTCGGCAAAATTTTCGTCCTTACATTGTGGCTGTTTCTTTTCTAAACGAGCTTTTTCTCGACATTTTTGGCCGGCGGTGACCACCCTCTCAAAAGAGCTTACTGCTTCATTCCCCTTGCGCTGGCTAAGATAGAGGTGCCCAAGTTCAAGCTCAGCCTCTGAATATATTCCATCGAGGACTTTTTCGGTATACAGCCGCGATGCATTCTTAAAATAATTTTCGCGTATCGTCAGCGAGGTAATAGGGGTTAAGAGACCTTTTATATATGCTTCAAACGCTTTCGGAGGCACGCGAGTAGCATTGTCGATCATTTTCTCCCGTGGGGTCGACGTAACGCTTTTCTGATTAAAAAGCAGTATCTGATACGCTAGCTGCCCTTGCATCGTCTGCAATTTTTCTAAGGCATCCGTTAAGTCAAAAGGGGGAATGCGACGTGTTCCATCTTGAGATATCTCGTTCGCAAACTGTCCCTCGTTAACTCGTATCAACTTCGCAGATAATACAAGACTCGCAGCTCTATCTTTCTCATCCGGCAGGATGTTGTATCGACCCGAAATGAGAAGGGTCGCCTTAGTTTCGCGGGCGAGTTTGAGCGATGTCGCTACGCTAGGTAGCGTTGTTAGCGGTATTCGCAATTTTTGCTGGGTCAGCTTCCGCTCTTCATTGGAAACAACCTTAAAGCCTGGAACTTTTAACAGATCAGACAGCGAATCGGCAAAACTCTCACCGACCCAGTTAAACTCTGCCTTGCCTGACGTATTTTCAAAGGGCAGCACCAGCACCACATCTGCTCCGGTTTGCGGAGCCTGGGCCGTTCCGCTCACAGAGAACAGCAGCGTGACGATAAAAATATAAAGGCATTTTTTGAGCATTATGTTCCCCAAATAAAAAATTCGCTTGCAGAGCGAGCGAATTTCGTACAACCAGTATGATGCAGTTTTGCCTGTAAAAGATGGTATCCGGTACGGGATTTGAACCCGTGTTGCCGCCGTGAAAGGGCGGTGTCCTAACCCCTAGACGAACCGGACACAAACGTTTCGCCTGCCCGCAAGCGAACGATAAGAATATCGGACGACATTTATGTTGTCAAATTTGAACTTGAAACGGTTTTCCTACAAAATCTTAATCACCCTACAATGTTTAAATTATCTCGCCCTACTAATAAAGAAATCGACTTATTCCTCCGCGGATGCGAGGCTGATTCGTTTTCCTACGCGGAAGTGGGTGCTTCCAGAGATACGCCGCCGAAGGGGTATCATATCGATCACAATAGGGTCCTGCTTGGATATGAAAGGGAAACTTGGGAACTCGCCAAACAAGCGATCCGCAATTGGAAGATGTTCGAGGTCGACGGGATAGAGCTTTGTTATCCCGACACGCCTATCGAGGTAGGACGAAATGTCGCCCCTCTTGCAAAACACCTAGGTTTCCATTCTCTAAATGCGTGTCGGATCGTTTATGTCATAGATGAAGCAGACCGCTTTGGATTTGCATACGGGACTTTGAGTGAACACGCTGAGAAAGGTGAGGAGCGATTTACCGTCGAGTTTTGTCAGGAGACCCGCGAGGTATGGTACGATGTGACCGCTTTCTCTCGTCCGGCCAGCTTGCTCGTTAAGCTGGGTTACCCCTATTCACGTTATCGGCAGAAACAGTTTTCATCCGGGTCCAAGGCGGCGATGCGTCGGGCAGTCGGTAGTGACAAGTGATAAAGTAACACGAACGCTTTATGAAAAGAGTCTTTTTGATCGACGCGATGTCGCATATCTACCGTGCATTTTTTGCCCCGATGGGCATGAAGCAGGAGCCGATGCACAACAGCAAGGGCCAGGTCACGCAGGCGATATTTGTCTTTACAAATATGCTGCGCAAGCTGCTCAATGACGAAAAGCCTGAGTATATCGCAGCCGTTTGGGATACATCTGTTCCGACATTTCGCCACGATTCGTTTGCCGATTACAAAGCGAACCGTGCCGCGATGCCCGACGATCTGGCTTTGCAAATACCCTATATCGAACGCGTTTGCGAAGCCTTTAGTATTCCGATCCTCAAAATGGACGGCTATGAGGCCGACGATGTGATC
>JBGTII010000035.1:0-25868 GCA_041745735.1 Pyrinomonadaceae bacterium
GCGTCTATAACTACTCATACGTTGCAAGGGCAACAACGCCCGGACAGTTCGTAGTGCCGCCCGCTAAAGCCGAGGAGATGTATCACCCCGAAACGTTTGGCAGAACGGGAACGGACTTTGTAAGGGTCGAGTAAGATCGGTATCATAAAGACGCAAAAAAAGGCGGTCCGTGAGGACCGCCTTTTTGCAAGGAGCTATTGCTAATTCCTATTGTCCGGCAAAGAAATCAATGTCGGCAAGATTATCAAATAGCTGAACTACTCTAGGCGAGAAGCTATAGTTACGCGATCGAACGGTGATAACGTAGGATGCACCCGTTTCGAGATCTTCAAATGCATAACGTCCGCCCTTACCAGTTGTGGTACTGCGAACAACGCCGCTTGGATCAGTGATGGAAACGACCACATTAGTAATTCCGCGACCTTGAGGACCCAAGGCAACACGACCTGAAAGGGTAACGCCGCTGGCGGTGACCAAGGGCTGCACCGAGATATCGTTAACAAACGAATTCGCCGGAAAAGCTCCAATATCCGTTTCGGCTCCCGTCGTGAGAGCCTTTGTGCGAAGCCTAAAGTTGCCGATCTGCCCAAATAAATTCCGGGCGACATAACACGTTCCCGAATTACCGCTTATATCCATTCCTATGCCCGAGGATTCAGCAATGAATCCACCGGGATCAAAAATTGTGAACACGCTGCCCGTATTCGGGCTAATCGGAGAGCCACTGACAGAGCCGATCGTCACCCAAAAGTCGTTGAGATACTCCCAGGCATAGAGGGTCGTCTGAGAGGCCCCAGGAGTATTATTGCTGTATGCAATGGCAACGATTTGTGCGCTTAATCCAAAATTAGGATCCGAGGAATGAAAGGCCAAATTGGTATCATTTGGGGTGACAAGTAGTCCGGTATTCGGGTCAACCCGGAAATTGTTGTTTCGATCAAGGCCCGTGTCAGATCCAATAACTAGACGGATCCTGTCAACAACCGGATTAAAGTCCATCGATACATTAGGATCCGTGTTCGTTCCGAGAGAAAAACCCGGACCCACAGGGAAGAGTTGAGCGGTCGTCAGGCTTACTGTATAGAGTTGGCCCGTTGAGTTATTATTACCACCAGGACTATTATTTGTGCTGACGGCATACAAGAGGCCATTGAACGGCCTGAAATCGATCGATCGAATACCGTGGCCGGCAACTAATCCCGTCCCAAACGTACCTATCGTCGTAAGACTGCCTGGGGTTGCGCTGTCAAACCTAACTAGCGTGAGTCCGTCGCGGTCCCCCCGCCCATCGATATGTGTCACGCCGTACATGATTTCAGCCTTTACAACCGTGAACATACTAACCGTCAGAAGCAGTGCTGCGAACGGTATCGCAAAAAATTTATACTTTTTCATCAAAAAATACTCCATAGCAAAACGCGGATCGAGCCGCTAAATTTGGTCGCCTTTTATGAGGTAATGTATCGGTTCCAATATAGAGGGAACCGATACGCAAATACCTGATCACAATATGAGAGCAGGTGAAATATACTAGTAATCGGCTCGACGAGTACGTCGTGGTGCGGGCTGAACACACGGCGTAGCCCCTCCGATACACGCAACACTGAGCGAGTACGGACCACTGGATAGCGGGTCGCCCGCTGCGGAATACCCGTCGATAACGATATTATATTTGCCGGCAGGTATTTGCGTTATGGTGATTTGTTCAGAGTTGTCTGCCAGATCTGGCGGGTTACCACTTCCGGAGTTGTCCGCAAGAACGATCGCAGTATTCGGGTCGCTGCTGCACGTACCGCCGTAGAACAGAAGTGCCAGATCATCAGCGGTGCCCGCCGGGTCTGTCGGGTCGAGAGTGACAACTATATTTGCGGTTGCTGTGAAAGTTATCCGGTAAGCTACATCCGGGCCGGTTCCGGTGCCCAAGTATGCATATCCTCGATCCGGGAATGTGCCGCTAGTAGCTTCACAGGTCGGGGTGGGGCAAGCGGTAGGATCGCCAGTGATATTATAATCATCAGCATAACCGGTCGTCGTTCCTGTGGTGTTATATGGCAAGGCGAAGATCTGAGGATTGGCCGTTCCCGCAAGAGGATTAGCACAAAGATCCGAACCGTCTACTAATAGTGCACGCAACATATTTGGTTGCGTGGAGGCTTTCGGATCCACTACATAGCCCTGCTTCAGATCAGAGCGAAGCCCGTTACGGAAAGCTCGGCGATTGACCGCATCTTGGTAATTGACCACCCGTCTGGGGCCGTCCAGAAGGTCTTTATGCCTCTGAGCGACGGTCTTTGCCGCGTAGACGTCATTGCCGATCGCAAAGCACAAAACAATAACCATACATGCCAAGAAAAGCTGATAGCGCTGTACTTTTCCCAACAGTCCCAAAACCTTGGCTCGGCTGATACGCCTGAAATCCTTCATTTTAATATCTCTCCTGAAAAAACTAATTACCGTTATATGATACTTATCTGGCGAAAAAAGTTCAACTAAATTTAAGCGAAAAAACGCAGAGCAAGGCAGTGCGACAAAAATACAGGGGCTGCACGTCTGAAACGCTTATAAAAGTGAACCTTTCAAAAACCTAATCATTATTACAGATGCCGGTCAAAATCGACAAGTTGCAACGGGTGTTCCTAAACGAATTCGGTAAATTACTGATATTGGATTCAATTAAATTATATTCCAAGCCGGCTAAAATCCGTCGATGGGAAATGTCGGGCGAGCCGACGTATCCGGTCGCGTTGGTCATCCGTCAACACTAATTTACCCCGTCCCGTTCCACCTTTATTAAACCGGTTATTCTCACGGTCGGCTTCGATCTCTGCGAGTTTTTGTTCGATCACCGATCGACGAGCCTTGATACCGTAAAAATCGAGGACACGTGTCGCCATTTTTGCCTTATCCGCTACCATTTCTTCGTAGGTGATCCAGTTGACCTCTAGTCTGCCCACTTTTTCCGCGCGCTGCCAAGACGCAACGAACTGGAAATACCAAGGTAAAACATACTCGATCAACAGATCGATCTTTTGATCATCGTCAAAGGAAAGAAACTCTTGTGTGTCAAAGTACGTGCTGAACACAAAGCCCTTTGTGTAGAAATCGAGCAGGCTCGCGGTCGTGTCAAAGATGTTCCTAACTAGTATTGTTGGCCGTATTCCAAATGCCTGCATCATTTGAATGTTTGCCTCGGATGCTCGTGCGTGCTGCTGCGTGACCGTGTTGACATTGCCAAATTTGACCAGATGCGGCAGATCCAGTTCCTGCTCGTTTTGCAGAGATGAATATACGGCGAACATAAACTTGAAGCCTGTGATGCTGACCAGCAGATTCTTCAAAAATGTCGATCCGCTTTTCGGGGCACAGGTGATAAAGATATGTCTGCCGAGGTCGGCTTCCGAGAACTGGGTGGTGTAATCCCTAAGCTGGGCCGGTGTTTTCACCCGGGCAAGGGCGTTTGTGAGGTCGATATAGTAAGACGGACACTTGTCGAAAACCAATGCGCGACGAATAAAAAATAATGCCGCCTCAAACTGAGCGGCGTTATAAAAATCTAACGATAGATTTCTTAGCTGTTCCGCAAACTTAATTCTGAATCCTCGATCGTTTACGAGCGGCGATGTAAGGTTAAGTGCCTGCACTTCGGGCAGATAGCGATTAACATGCAGAGGTTCATTTGCGGCAAGCAATTGACTGATCCGGGATTTATACGCGGTCAATAAATTATGGGTGACGATATCGCGAACGGGCGAGCGTTCCGGTGCTGCTTGTAAAGCGGCCTTAAACGCGGAGATGGCTGCATCGGCTTGTCCATCATTTAGAAACCCGAGCCCGCGATCCACGTCCTGTTGTATCCGCAAAGCCGTTTCCTGCTCTTCGGGGCTGACGGTTACTTCGATCGGTTTGGGCTCGCTCATATTGAAAAAGTATAGGTTAGGCGATGAGATCTTTCGAAGCAAGATATTGCAATATTAGCTCAGCATTTTCGTCCACCGACATCTTGGTAGTATCGAGCGTGATCTCGGCGTTTTCAGGCAGCTCATACGGATCGTCGATGCCGGTAAATCCTTTTATCTCGCCACGACGGGCTTGGGCATACATCCCCTTCGTATCACGGCTTTCGCATACGTCGAGCGGCGTGTCGACAAATATCTCGACAAAATTATCGCTGCCCATCATCTGCCGCACCTCGCTGCGAGTCGAGCGATACGGGCTGACAGCCGCGCAGATCACAACACCACCGTGACGGACGATCTCCGACGCGACAAAGCCGATACGCAAGATATTAAGATCGCGGTCTTCTTTAGAAAAGCCGAGACCCTTCGAAAGATGTGTGCGAACCACATCGCCGTCGAGCACCGTCACACGCCGGCCGCGTTCGTTTAGCAAAATTGTCAGCACTTCAGCCGTCGCTGATTTACCAGCACCGCTTAGGCCTGTGAACCATAAACAGACTCCCTGTTTCTCCGGCGGGGGATAGCTTTCGGCAAGAATTGCTGCGATCTCCGGCCGTGTAAACCATTCTGGCAGAGGCTTTGATCGGCCAAGATATTCCTCACGTATTTGTGTTCCCGAAAGCGATATTGTTTTTGTGCCTGGGGGTAGCTTGGCGATCTCGCCGTAAGTTTTTTCGTCCGGCAGATACGCCATCTCGCCAAATGTCATGATCTTGACGCCGATCTCATCCGATACGCTTTGAGCTAGATCTTGAGCGGCGGTCGGTTTGTAGAATGGTTTGCCTGTCGAATCGACGCCCGGACTTGCATGGTCGCGACCGATGATGAAATGGTTTGCCCCATAATTGCGGCGGATGATCGCGTGCCAAACGGCTTCACGCGGCCCCGCCATCCGCATCGCGATCGGCAGCAGAGAAAGCAGCGTGCGGCTGGTGTCGTAATGATTTTCGACTAGCGTCTTATACGTCCTCACACGCGTAAAATAATCGATGTCGCCGGGTTTTGTCAGGCCAACCGCCGGATGGAGGAAGATCGCTCCGTCGATCATATCGGCGGCTAATTTTGTCATTTCCTCATGAACTCGATGTATCGGATTGCGGGTCTGAAAAGCAACGATATTTGCCCGGTTCAACTGCGACAACGCCTCGCGGGTTTGTGCCGGCGTCAGTCGCAGATCACGAAAATCCGGGTGCTTTGGAAGGGCTAAAACTTGCAGCTTACCGGCAATATTGTATTTACCCCAATGCTCCATCTCGGTAACGAGCGGATGTCGCAGATCGGAGGTTCCGAGGACATTATTTGAAAACTCCGATCGCGACCATTCGTAGATATCTTCAAGAGTCATTACTCCAAGAAGATCGTTGTGTGCATCGCGAAGAGCTATTTTTTTATCGAGTTCGAGTCCGTCAAAATGATCGACCGGCAAAGTGACCGGAATGGGAAAAACGGTTCCATCGGCAAGGCGCATTTCTGAGACGACCCGTTCATGATCCGCCCTACCCATAAAGCCGTCGAGCGGTGAGAATCCGCCTGTGGCGAGTAGCTCTAGGTCGCAGACGGAGCGTTCGGTCAACTGTAACGAGGGCAAATTGCTTATCTCGGTAATGAGTTGGGAGTGTTCTTGTTGGGTAACGACTAGGTCCACGAGCTTGCCGCGGTAAGGTTCGATCAGTTTTTGCATTATTCGTCAAAAGGTTCTTTCGTGTAAAATATTAGCACGTTGACATGGTTTCTTTTAGTTCCTTATATTCTTTAACTGCAACCTGCTAAAATTTCAGTTTGCCATTTTAATCAACTAAGACAATTGTTAAATAAATTCGAAAAAGTCAAAGAAATACTGCGTATCGAGTCGGCGGCAATAGATCGGGCGGCGGCTAATCTCGATATTGCTCACGTCACACGGGCTGTAGAACTACTCGAAAACTGTTCGGGTAAAGTAATCGTCTGCGGCGTCGGCAAATCAGGAGTGATCGGGCAAAAGATCGCCCAAACGATGACCAGCACCGGTACGGTCGCGGTGTTTGTCAATCCATCGGACGCACTGCATGGCGGGCTCGGTGTCGTTGCAGCGGATGACGTGGTGATCGCTCTGAGCAATTCGGGTGAGACCGAGGAATTGCTTGCGATCATGCCCGCCTTGCGTCAACGCGGTGTCAAAATAATTGCCATCGTTGGAAATGACAGTTCGACACTTGCCCGCCAGGCAGATACCGTTTTGGACGCTTCGGTGGACAAAGAAGCTTGTCCGTTAAATCTCGCTCCGACAGCCTCGACGACGGTTGCATTGGCTATCGGCGATGCGATAGCAATGGCGTTGATGGAAGCAAAAGGCCTGACGCCTGAAGATTTTGCAGCCAATCACCCAGCGGGCCGTCTGGGGAAGCGACTCACATTGACGGTCAACGATCTGATGCACGAGAGCCCGAATATCGAACCCGCGGCAACGTGGCTTGAGGTCGTCAAAGCTATTTCAAAAAATGCGCTCGGTGCGGTAAATGTTGTTGGGGACGGAGCGAAACTTATAGGTATAGTTACCGATGGCGATCTCCGACGCACGATCGAAAAAACAGACCCGTCAGGGCTATCTGCCCTCACTGCTAGTGACATGATGACCGCCGGGCCGATCACTGCTTTGCCCGAGATGCTGGCGTTTGATGCCTTGAAACTAATGGAGGACCGCCCGTCGCAAATATCGGTTCTGCCGGTTGTTGATGGCAGTGGCGAATGCGTTGGGCTGTTGAGACTGCACGACATTGTGAAAAGTGGCTTGTAATTACTTAAACAACACACGCCCGCTCAACTTCATCAGAGAAATGTAGATTCCTGAATATGAGGCGAAATGATGCATAAACGTATGTTCGCCGCCTGTATGGCGGTTTTTTTGTTGCTCACGGCGGCAAACGCTCAAAAGGCAGAGGTCACGGTCATGCTTAACGAGGCCTTTTTTGACGCTTTGTTGGACTCGATCTATCACAATTACGACGCCCCTGAGTTTCCTTTAACGGAAAACAAAACTTCGGGCTGTAATGAGTCGATAAAGATATTGAGAGAAGCGAATGGCGTGCGAACAGCCGTCCGTTTTCGCGAAGGTAAGATCTATCTGCCGCTGGCATTTTCGGGAAATTACGCTCCGCCATTCATCGGCTGCGTCGGATTTGCCGGCTGGGCGGAGGCAAATCTCGATCTCGAATTTGATCAGAACAGCCAGCGTCTGATCGGACGTGCCCGCGTTTTGAATGTAAATCTAAACGGCACAGGCGGCGTCGGCGGTACGATGATCGCCAAGATGCTGCAAAGCTCGATCGACAAGAAGCTAAACCCCATCGAGATACTTAGCCTCGACAAAGTCTCATTCGGCATTCCAATCCAGCGAACGGGAAACATCCGTTTGAGAGCGACAGGCATGCGGCCGGAGATATCTAATGGATTGCTCAATATCCACGTTACTTATGAGTTTTTGAAGGGATAGGTTTAGTGCAAGATGCCAAGATAGGCCTTCCACGGGCCGACATTTTCAGCATATCTCTCAGCCATAAAAGCGACGATCTGGCGTATGTGATTTAGGTCATGGACTACCCACGTCGAGAGTAAGTGCTCAAGCGTCACCTCGCCCAGCTCAGGATGCATGCCTTTCAACAGCAATTGATCGGGCGTTAACTGCCAGCGGACGAGCGTTTCGAGATTGACGCTGCGGAGATGTGCGAACTCCGTCAACAGGTCGTCGAGCGACTTATTCTTAGACCTTTCAAATTGAGCGAGGCGGTCATAAGGCGTGAATATCCGATCTTCACCCTGGACGAGAATGATCTCCGCACGCGGTATCCAGTCGGTCTCTTCCCCATGTATCAGATGTCCAATAACATCGTAGGGGCTCCAGTCTTCGGGGCTGCCGCCAAGCTGTGTCCATTCGGGCGAGAGGTCGCTGAGCATACGCTGCAGCGCGTACGGAGTTTGCCGCAATATCTCGGCGGCTTGTTGAACATCAAATCGCATCACTTCGCCAATTATACATTCCATTTGCTAGAATCAACCTTCGCTCGTTATGAAAGCACCGCTCGTAGCCATCATCGGCCGGCCAAATGTCGGCAAATCAACGCTTTTTAACCGCCTCACCGGCAGCCGCAAGGCCATCGTCGGTGACGAGCCTGGTATTACGCGCGATAGGATGTTTGGCGACGTCGAGTGGAAAGCGCGGGAATTTCGCCTGGTCGATACGGGTGGCATCGTGCCTGACGACGAGGCGATCATCCCGGCAAATATTTTCAAACAAGCATCACACGCGATCAACGAATCTGTCGCGATCATCTGGGTGCTCGATTCGCGCGCAGGCATCACGCCGCTTGATGAGGAGCTCGGTATCTTGCTGCGTAACACCGGCAAGCCCGTTATCATCGCCGCCAACAAATGCGAATCGAAAACGGTCGAAAACGAAGCGAGCGAATTTTACCGCTTTGGGTTTGAGATGTCGCCGATCTCGGCTGAGCACGGAACCGGCATCGGTGATCTGCTCGATATGGTTTTTGATCACCTGGTGTTTGAAGAAGAAGTTGAGACAGAAGCATCGACCGAGATCAAGCTTGCGATCATCGGCCGTCCAAATGTCGGTAAATCTTCGCTGCTCAATCAGATACTCGGAGAGGAACGCGTCATCGTTTCGCCGATCGCCGGCACAACGCGCGATGCCATTGACACACATCTGACGGTCGACGGACGCGATTACATACTAATAGACACTGCCGGCATTCGCCGCAAAGGCAAGACCAACGAGATGGCCGAAAAGCTTTCGGTGATAATGGCCCGCAAAGCTCTCGAACGTGCGGATGTCGCCATAATGGTGATCGACGCCGTCGAAGGCGTGACAAATCTCGACGCTAATATTGCGGGCTATGCTCTCGATTCGGGCTGCTCGATCATCCTTGCCGTTAACAAATGGGATGCTGTCGAGGAAAAAGAAACAAATACGATCTACGAATTTGAGCGCAGCTTGCGCGAGGCGATGAAATTTATCGACTGGGCTCCGATCGTGACGATCTCGGCCTTGACAGGACAGCGTGTGACCAAGGTTTTGCCACTCGTCGCTCAGGCTTACGACGCTCGAAATGTCCGTTTGCAAACCTCGCGGCTCAACCGATTTTTTGAAGAGGCGATCGAGCAGCCAAAGGGCGGCTCGGCCCCGGCTCCCGTCAAAGGGGGCTTTTCACGGCTTAAGATCCAGTTCATCACCCAGGCCGGGATTCGACCTCCCCTGTTCATTTTATTTACATCCGGCGGCAAAGGCGGGCTGCATTTCTCGTATTTAAGATATGTCGAAAACCGTCTGCGTGAAGAATTTAGCTTTTTTGGAACTCCGATCCGCCTAGTCGAAAGACACAAAACTAAAAAGAAGAAGGGTGCGTAGATTGAAAATTCGGGCGCCGGTTAGATAGAATTTGATTTCGATCAAAAGTCATGGAAATTTTTCTTTTATTATTAAGACTTGCTCTCGCCGCTCTGTTTGGAGTCGCGGGTATTGCTAAGATATTTGACCCCGAAGGATCTAAAAAGGCGTTCACCGATTTCGGTGTTCCCGCGTCCCTCGTGCGTCCTGCTGCATTTCTGCTACCGCTGGTTGAACTCGCTGTCGCAGCGATGTTGCTATTTGTTCCAAGCTCATGGTTTGGTGCCATTGGTGCCGCTGCCCTGCTTCTTATTTTCACCGGCGGGATGCTCTATCAAATGGCAAAAGGCAACGCACCTGATTGTCATTGTTTTGGCCAGATCCACAGCGAACCCGTCGGCGTTAGCAGTATAGTTCGAAATTTAGTGATGCTCATTCCCGCCGTGATCCTTCTAATACAAGGCCGAGGACGTCAGGGACTAGACATTATCAGATCCGATCAGGACATTTTATTTGTAACAGTCGGTCTTGCCGTCATCGTGCTGCTTTTTGCGGCTGTGCTCTTTCTCAAGAGTGTTTCCGAACAACAAAAACAAATAATGCGGCGTATCGAATTGATGGAATTGATCGGCCGCGAACCCGGGGACGTCGAACGCGAAGACATCGGCCATCCTCGCGAAGGCCTCCTGCTAGGGGCGCTTGCTCCCGATTTTAGGTTGCCGGATCTCGACGGCAAGATGGTTTCGCTAGAAGATATAAAGGCTGATAATAAGCCGGTCGTTTTCTTTTTTGTTGCGCCTACATGTGCACCGTGTCGTGCACTGCTGCCCCAGTTTGAGGAATGGCAGCGAGAGTTGGCCGACAAGGTCAAGTTCGTTTTCATCAACCGGGGTTCCGCAAAGGACAACCGCGCAAAATTTGGCGGCGATACGGAAAAACTGATCTTGCTGCAAAAGGATCGCGAAGTGGCAGAGTTGTTCCGTGCTAAATGGACGCCGATGGCGGTGCTGATGGACACAAAGGGCCGCATCGCAAGTTTTACAGGTGCAGGTGATCTTGGGCTGCGTGAGTTGATGGAAAAGGTTAAGGACGCAAGCTCGCTTGATGAATTTACGTATTTTACTGCCGCCGCCGATCATCGGCACGCTGCACTTAGGATCGGTGAGTCCGTACCTGAGATATCGGTCACTGATATTCACGATAACGTCTTTGACTCGTCATATTTCAAAGGCAAGGAAACGCTTGTCGCTTTTTGGAGCCCCGCGTGTAAGTTTTGCAGGGCTATGATGGACGATATCAAGGATTGGGATAAGACTCGAAATGGCACAGAACCCAACCTAGTTATTTTTGCCGAAGGGGAAAAAGAAGAGCATCTCAAACACGGTCTTAAAGCCCCGATGATCGTTGACGAGGGAGGGGCGATCGGCGACCAATTTGGCCGGTTTGGCACGCCTTCGGCGATCCTGATTGATGAAAACGGGAAATTTATCTCCGAGACTGCCGTCGGAGCCCCTGACATCTGGTCGCTTATCGGAAAGCGCAAATAGACAAGATGAAGCCGCTCGACTGGACAGTCACCGCCCGCGACGGCAACGCACGGACGGGAACGCTTACGACCAGGCGCTCTGTAATAGAGACGCCTGTTTTTATGCCTGTCGGTACGCAGGGTGCGTTGAAGGGGATCCGGTTCGAATGGCTCGAGGACGAGATCGACGCCCGCATCATACTCGGAAATACTTATCATCTGTTTCTGCGTCCCGGCGTGGAAACTATCAAGCATTTCGGCGGACTGCATAAATTTACGTCATGGAACCGCTCGCTTTTGACAGACTCCGGCGGCTTTCAAGTATTTTCTTTGACGGATCTAAGAAAGTTGACCGAAGAAGGAGTAGAGTTCCGCTCGCATCTCGACGGCAGCAAGCAGTTTCTTTCGCCTGAGGTCTCGATGGAGGTTCAAGCGGCTCTGGATTCGGAGATCGTCATGGTCTTTGACGAATGCCCGCCCGGTGACGCCGGATACGACGCGACAAAGGCGAGTCTCGATCTGACCGTTCGGTGGGCGGCAAGGTCAAAGAAGCGGTTTGATGAGCTTCAGACAAGCGCTCGGAGTACCGGCTTTAGCCGGCCTAACATTAAAGGAGAGCCACCTGAAGACGGGACTCCAAGCGAGAGTCTATCAGGTAAGCAAGCGCTTTTTGGCATCATTCAAGGTGCCGGTCATCTTGATCTAAGACAAGAGAGCCTTGAGCGAACTGTAGAGATCGGCTTTGACGGCTATGCGATCGGCGGCCTGAGTGTTGGGGAAGAAAAGAGCGTGATGTACGAGGTGCTCGACTTTATCGCGCACAAAATGCCTGAGGATGCTCCGCGATATCTGATGGGTGTCGGTACGCCCGAAGACCTGATCGAAGCGGTCAACAGCGGGGTCGATATGTTCGACTGTGTTATTCCGACACGTAACGGCAGGACCGGCAGTGCGTTCACTTCGCACGGCAAGCTCAACATTCGTAACGCAAAATTCGCTACCGACGACCGGCCCCTTGACCCGGAATGCAGTTGCTCCGTTTGCCGACGATATTCGCTCGGGTACCTGCGTCATCTTTATCAAGCCCGTGAGATGAATGCGTCGATAATGATCTCTCATCACAACGTCGCTTTCTTTATGGAAACGATGCGGCGGACTAGGGAAGCGATCCTTGCGGGCGACTTTCAGGCATTTCGCAAAGAATTTTTGGGTAAACTTACGGCAAACGCGACGGACGGCGTTTGATTAAGGTAAGGTAAATGTATATTATCTTGCTTTTGTCTTTCAGAGGTTCGTAATGAATACACATCTATTTCTATTTCAAGAAGCCGCAACGAGCGGTGGAAGCATCTTATGGACGATACTTCCGTTCGCTTTTATCTTTGGCATTTTTTATTTTTTGGTGATCCTGCCGCAGAAAAAGCAAAAGCAGCAGCTCCAAGAAATGATCGCTTCGCTCAAGATCAATGACGAGGTCGTCACCAACGGCGGCATCATCGGCAAGATCAAAGAGGTCAAGGACACGAGCTATATTATCCAGAGTGCCGAGAAATCGTTTCTTGAGATAGGCAAAAGCGCGGTCGTCGGCAAAAAGGCCGAGACAGGCGTTTAACAAGACATTAGTAGTAAGACAGCAATGAAGAACACCGGTTTATTGATAAGAACGGCGATAATCATCGTCATTACCCTCGTCGGAATATATTTGGTCATTGGCCCGAGACGTGCTCCCAACGCTAGCGATTTTACGCTGCAGGGCGTCAAGGACAACCTCGCCAAAAATATCAACCTCGGCCTTGATCTAAAGGGCGGCTCGCATTTAGTAATGCGTGTCAAAACTGAGGAATATCTCAAACGCCTCGCCGAAAATAATGAGGCCGCCGCGCTGCTTGCCGCTAAAGAGGCTAAGGACGAAGCCGGAAACCCGCTTGGCGTTACAGACGGATCGGTCATTGCCGAGAATGGCAATTATCAGGTCAAGCTAAATCTGACTGACGCGTCAAAAGCCCCAGCGGTCATCGAGGCGGTGAAAAAGAAAGTCGATTTTGTTAACTGGACTGAAACAGTCTCCGGCAACTCGATCACATGGTCGCTGCCGGCGCAGGCTCAGGGCGTTCTTAAAGAACAGGCAACCGACCAAGCGTTAAAGATCATTGATAGCCGTATCAACGCCTATGGCGTCAAAGAGCCAACACTTCAGCGGCAGGGCAGATCGGACTCTGGGCAGATCCTTCTGCAAATGCCAGGTGTCGAAAATCCCGAGCGTGTTAAAGCATTGGTCGGCGAGACATCTCGTCTGGAGCTGATGAAGATCGTCAGCCCGCCAAACCCGTCGCCTGTTCAGACCTATCCCTCAAAGGAGGCTGCGTTGCAGTCGATGGGTGGAAAAGAATCGGCCACGCGCAAAGTGTTGTTGTACACAGACCGTGACGAATCAACGGTTGTACCCAATACTCCGCCTGATCAACAGCCAAAGCAGTATGTCGTGGTTGAAACTCCGGCCGTCGTTGACGGTAGTGAGTTGCGTGACGCAGCGGCCCTTCAAGCGAGAGGCGGAGGCAGCGACTATCAGATCACTTTTCAGTTCAAGCCTGCGGGTGCACAGAAATTTGGTGATTGGACGGGTAAAAACATTGGCAATTACATGGCCGTCGTACTTAACGACGAGGTTAAATCGGCAGCCTATATTAAATCTCAGATCTTTGATTCGGGTGAGATATCAGGTCGATTTACTAAGAACACTGCGGATGACCTAGCTCTGACACTTAAATCAGGAGCCCTGCCCGCAGGTATCGAATATCAGGAAGAGCGTACGGTTGGCCCAAGCCTCGGCGCGGATTCGATTCGTGCGGGTGTCACGGCGTCGATCGGCGGACTTATCTTCGTCATTCTTTTCATGCTCTTTTATTACCGCGGATCCGGCGTTAACGCCGTGATTGCGCTGCTCATGAATATGCTGCTGACCCTTGCGGCACTTATCGTATTTGGATCGACGTTGACGCTGCCCGGTATTGCTGGTCTAATCCTCGGCATCGGTATGGCGGTAGATTCGAACGTTCTCATCTTTGAGCGTATCCGTGAGGAACTGCGTGCCGGATTTACCGTCCCCGAAGCGGTGACTATGGGCTTTGACCGGGCGTTCGTTACGATCATCGATACTCATATTACGACCATCCTATCGTCGATCATCCTATATGTGACGGGTTCTGGACCGATCAAGGGTTTTGCGGTGACGCTGATCCTCGGATTACTTATTAACCTGTTCACTGCGGTATTCGTATCACGTACAATTTTTATTTGGATCTTGAGCCGTAATCCAAAAATGGAAAAGCTCAGTATCTAGTTTTATTTCGAACACAATGTTTAACTTTTTTCAGAATATTCAGATCGATTGGCTTGGTAAACGCAAAGCGTTTATTGCCGTTTCGATATTTATCATGCTTGCTGGTCTCGTTTCGTCGATCGGGCGTCAATATACACCCGGTGGAACTGAGGCGTTTAATCTCGGCGTCGATTTTCAAGGCGGAACGGTCGTTATCGCCAAGTTTAGAACACGTCCAGCCGAAGATGACATCCGCAATGCTTTGAAAACGGTTGGAGTCAACGAGCCGGTGATACAGGCATCAACCGATAAGACGGACGAGATGCTTATCAAGATCCCGCTCGTCGAGGGAACTGCTCCCGTTGAGACCGCCCCTGTTAGTGGCGAGGCAGCTCCCGACGCCAAGAAGTTGGCGGAGCAGGTACAGGCTGGCCGTGCGACTGTAAAATCGGCGCTGGATACCTTTGGTAAAGAAGCAGAGGGTGAAAACACGCTTGATACTGCTCCCGACACAGCATATAAGATCGTCGGAACGGACTCGGTCGGCGCCGTCGCTGGTTCAAAGCTAAGGAACCAGGCTGTGACCGCTACGCTGTTCGGACTACTCGGTATATTGCTATTTATCGCTTTTAGATACGATTGGACATACGCCGCCGGAGCCGTGATCGCGGTGTTTCACGACGTGCTTATTGTTTTGGCGTTCTTCTCTGTATTTCAGTGGGAGATCAACTTGACGGTTATCGCGGCGTTGCTGACGCTCGTCGGATTTTCTGTGAACGACTCGATCGTTATTTTTGATCGCATCCGCGAAAACCTGAGCCTCAACCGCACCGGGTCCCTCTACGAAATGACTAACCAGTCGATCAACCAGACCATGTCACGAACGATCGTGACCAATGGCCTTGTTTTCCTTTCAGTGTTGGCTCTGGTGTGGTTTGGTGGTGAGGTTTTGCGGAGTTTCTCGCTTGCTCTGTTTGTCGGAGCAATAACGGGAACTTACTCGACAATAGCTATTGCCAGCCCGATCGCGATCTGGTGGCAAAACAAACTGGGCGATTCACGCGTAAGAGACGTAACGCCACAGCCGGCGGGCGAAAAATTGGCATCATCGTCACGCCGTACGGTAACGCGTCGGCCGGTCACTAGATAGGTTTAAGGCCGCCGGAGTTTTTGAAAAAAAGTATTAAAACACTTCGAAATCAGGGCGATTATTCTTGACTTTCGAAGGTTAAACTTTTAGACTTCTCTTCGTTGCTGGTCAATTTAACTGTTTTGCTTCTCGGCTACCCAGACTTAGTTTGGATAGCGAGCCGAACTTGTAGAACTTCTCTGTTTTTCGACGGATAAGTGTTAATGCGTTTTTGCATTAAGATAAAAAGAGGCAAAAGGTTAACACAGTTTTACGATCACAGGTTGTATGCTACAAGTCATTGTGACAACAACTTGTCGGGTATAATTAACATCTGAGTTTAGTAAGGTTTCGTAACCCTTGACCTATCCTGGCACCGGAAAAAGGGAGGAAGTAAAATGCTTGATCAATTAGTAGAATCCAAAAATAACTCGGTCGAAAACAAACGCAAAAGTCAGTTTTTGTTCGCAGTTATGGTTGTTGCCGTGGTTGCCCTGTTGTCCTCATGGACGTACAGTTTGTTCGCAAAGGAGTTTGGTATGGGCGACGATGATCTGTCGCTGACCACCCTGGTCGCTCCGGTACCCGTACCGGATGAAGAACCGCCACCCAAGCCTGAAAAGCAGCCGGAACAAAAGCAGCCTGATGTGGACGTTCGAAAAGAACTGATCCAGAACATGATGCAGACGCCGATCAAGCCGCCCGACACCTTGAGTGTAACAAGGAATCAGGTCAAGGAAATGCGCCTGGACCGGCTGACAAAGCTGGGCACTAATGATTCAAATACTGGGGCACAGATTGATCCGGGCGTTTCACGTGTAGTTACTGACGGTGGTACCACTGGACTCGGTGGAACCGGAACGGCCCCGACGGGCGGCGGCGAAGAGGATGCTCCTCCGCCAAAGGCTACCCCTCCGCCAAAGCCAAAAACAGTTTCAGGCGGCGTGCTCAACGGTAAAGCTACCAGCTTGCCCAAGCCGGCGTATCCTGCAGCGGCTAAGGCAGTTCGTGCCGGCGGTTCAGTCAGCGTCCAGGTGCTTATCAGCGAAAGTGGCAGCGTGATCTCGGCAAGTGCCGTCAGCGGCCATCCGCTATTGAGAGCGGCTGCTGAGGGTGCGGCACGTGGTGCACGATTTAGTCCGACGATGCTGTCAGGACAGGCCGTTAAGGTGTCGGGAGTCATAACATACAATTTCGTTCCGTAGGGGACTTAAGAATTTTGCGGGAACCGTTTAATTACGGCTCCTGCAATAATTTATCGCAATCATTAATTTTTTGATTTCTTTGGAGGAAAAACCATGACAATTTTGATGTTCGCCGAAGGCGGCGTTTCATTCGGTATCTACGATATCGCTAAGAGCCTAACAATTCCGGGTTGGGGCGTTATCATCACCCTGCTGCTGCAGTCGGTCTATATGATCGCTGTCGGCATTGAACGTTGGCTGACATACAACAAGGCCAAGACCCAGTCCCGTGCATATGCTCCGAAAGTCGCTCAGGCTTTGAAGAACAGCAATATTGATGAGGCTATCAATATCAGCGACAAACACAAAGATTCGCACCTTGCTATGGTCGTTTCGTCGGGTTTGAAGGAATTTGCTGCTCATCAGGGCAATTCGGACATCTCGGCTGACGAAATGGAAGCGTCCAAACGTGCTCTTGATCGCGCTATTGCCGTTAAGACCGCAGAATTGAAACGCGGCCTTTCGGGGTTGGCAACGGTCGGTTCGACCGCACCGTTCGTTGGACTGTTCGGAACGGTTGTCGGTATTATCGGTGCGTTCCAGGCCCTCAAAACCAACGAGTCTGCCGGTATCGGAGCCGTCGGTGGTGCTATCGCCGAAGCTCTAGTAGCGACCGCTTTTGGTATCCTCGTGGCTATTCCTGCTGTGTGGCTGTTCAACTATTTCACCAGCAAGGTCACAAGCTTTAGCGTTGAAATGGAAAACTCAGCTTCGGAACTCGTCGACTACTTTATCAAGCAGCGTTCAAAGAGTCTGCGCGGCTAGTTTTATTGCGTAGGTCTTTTAATCAACTCAGGAGAATACTGCTATGGGTGCAAGTGTAGGTGGTGCCAGCGAATATAACTCGGACATTAACGTGACCCCAATGGTTGACGTGATGCTGGTGTTGTTGATCATTTTCATGATCGTCACACCGCTGCTTCAACAGGGAGTCTCGGTTAATCTACCGAGAGATATGGCCAGTCCCGATGAGGACGCAGACATCGCTAAAGACACTTCTGTGATCGTAGCTATTCCCGATAACAGCAATTTCTATATCGGGAAAGAGCAGTATCCGCTTGACGCACTTGGTGATGTGATCAAAAAGCGTATGGAGGGCAAAACGCCCGAAAAACGCATCGTCTACATCAAGAGCGGAGTGGATGTCGATTATGGTCGCGTCGTACAGGCGATCGAAACCATTCGTAAACAGGACATCGATAAGGTGGGTCTCGTTGCGGATAAGAGAAAGGGCGGCGCACCGCCGCAATAGGTTTGATGATGCAGATATTTTGCGGATTCAAGGAAGGATAAAGGTATGGGAATGTCTACAGGCGGTGTTGGCGATGATGCCAAACCGACTATTAACGTCACACCGTTGATCGATGTGCTGCTCGTTCTGATCATCATCTTTATGGTCATCACGCCGCTCAAACCTAGCCGTTTTGAGGCAAAGGTCCCGGCGGAACCAAAAGACCAGCAGGATGTTAACGTCAAGCCCAATCCGTTGACGCTCGTGGTTGCGATAAACAAAGAGACCAAGGGCATCACTCTGAATAATGAGAACT
Organism: Pyrinomonadaceae bacterium; assembly: GCA_041745735.1. Lineage (GTDB taxonomy): Bacteria > Acidobacteriota > Blastocatellia > Pyrinomonadales > Pyrinomonadaceae > OLB17. The sequence goes on from JBGTII010000035.1 coordinate 18,098, forward strand.
TCGGCGATGTATCGGACACTGAAAAGCTGTCAAACAAGCTGAAAGAGATCTTTAAGGAAAGAGAGAACAACGGCGTATTCCGCGAGGGTACGAACGAGGTGGAAAAGACGATCTTTCTCAAGTCGCCGAAATCTGTCAGATACGGCGATGTGGTGAAAGTGATCGACGCGGCTAAGGCCGCCGGGGCGTCACCGATCGGTTTGCAGATCGATGATCTAACGCAATAATTTTGCCAAAAAGTGTCTGCCGGACGTTGTGGCCAACGTCAGCGTCCGGTTAACTTTTATTGGCGATGAATGGAGTCAAATGATGAGATTGTCTCGTATTGGGGTAGTAGTCCTATTATCGATCACTGTATTGGTCGGGGCAAACTGCCAGTATTACAACAAGGTAATGGCCCGCAAGGATCTGGTCGACGGGTCTAATGCGTACAAGGGACGCAAGTTTCCGGAAGCCGAAAAGCTTTTCCGGGCCGCCGCCGCACGTGACCCGAAAGGTGAAACGACTGAGGGCAGGGTAGCTCAGCTATTTTTGGCTCGCACACTCCACTCGATGTATATCGGGGATCGGCAAAAGCTGCCATTGGCACAAGAAGCGATAACCGAATATCAGAAAGCTCTAGCGAACGACCCTAAGGACCAAAGTTCTTACAAAGCTATCGCCAGTCTTTATGAAAACCTCCAGAAAGGTGACGAATGGCTTGCGTGGGTGACGAAACGTTCGCAGGACACCAGCATTCCCCCGGAACAGCGTGCTGAGGCTTTTACGTCGCTTGCGGCGAAAAAGAACACCTGCGCAAACGATATCTCAGATTCCGAGGCGACCAAAAAGACCGTTACTAAAGACGGCAAGCAGGCTTTCCAGTTCGTCAAACCTGCTAAGCCTGAAGACTTTGAATCACTCAAAACGTGTACAGCCGAGGGGACCGCTTTGATCGATCAGGCTATCGCTTTGGAACCGGCCACGGTGAAAAACGCAAAAGGCTTTGATATAAAGGGCTCAAACGACAAACAGTTGCAGGAAACGATGGACGTGCTCAGAGTTTTTGAGTCGGCTAGATCGTACAAGGCAAGTTTGCTGTTCCAATCGATGCGTGTCGCTGAGATGGAAAACCGTACTCCGGACCGCGACAGCATTAAGACACAGGCTGACGCTGCCCGTGCCAGTTTCCTTGAGCTTAGTGACGTCGTTAAAAAGATCCAGACGGAGATCGATGCTCGGGTGGCTGCTAAGGAAGAGGCCGGTAAGCCTGAAAAGGCTAGCAGCAACGCCGAAGCAAACAAAAAATAAGTCACTTTTTCTTTCCAGTAAGGGTGGTGCTCAATTACAATTTATTGGGCACCGCCTTTTTTTAATTTATGATCCGCATAGAGGATGTAATAGCTAAGGTAAATGAGAACCGCCCCGGGGCGGACACGGACCTCATACGCCGAGCGTACCTCTTTTCCGCACTGCATCACCGTGGTCAAACCCGGGCATCAGGCGAGCCGTATCTTGTTCACCCACTTGAGGTTGCCGAGATACTTGCGGATATGCGGCTTGATGAGGTCAGCGTTTCCACTGGCCTGCTTCATGATGTGGTCGAGGATACGCTCGTCGATATCGAAACCATTCGCTCGTACTTTGGCGACGAGATCACTCTTCTGGTCGATGGCCTAACAAAGATCGCAAATATCAGCGATCTCTCAAAGGAAAAGCAACAGGCCGAAAACGTCCGCAAGATGGTCCTCGCTATGATCACCGATGTCCGCGTCGTGCTGATCAAACTCGCCGACCGCCTGCACAACATGCGGACGATGCAGTATCTGACGCCGGAAAAGCGCGAACGTATCTCGCAGGAAACGCTCGATATATACGCCCCCATCGCCCACCGGCTTGGTATGGGTAAGCTGCGAAGCGAACTCGAGGACCTTTCGTTCCAAAATCTTTATCCTGATGACTACAAGCGCCTAGCTATCGAGGTCGATGCAAGGCGGCCAGAACTTGAGGCCGCTCTCGAAAGTATCAAAACAACGATCATCGACAGGCTTACGGAGCACGAGGTGCCGTTCGTGAGCATCGAGGGCCGCGTCAAGCGTCTTTATTCCCTCTGGAAAAAGCTTAAAAAGCAAAAGATAATGATCGAACAGGTCTATGACCTGATCGCCGCCCGTGTCATCACCGAAAACGACCGCAAGTACTGTTATCTCGCGATGAGCGTCATACACGACGTCTGGACACCCGTTCCTGAGCGTTTTAAGGACTGGATCGCAATTCCAAGAGACAATCTATACCAGTCGCTGCATACGTCAGTCATCGGTGATGGCGGGCAGCCGTTCGAGGTGCAGATCCGCACCGAGGAGATGCACCACATCGCCGAAGAAGGTGTTGCGGCTCACTGGAAATACAAGGAAAGTAATCTCGGAAAAAAGGAAGAGGACGAGGCTCTCGATCAACTCAGAAATACCGTCGAAAAGCTGCTCTTGCCGCTCGTCGAGAACACCGAGCAAAACGAAGACTCCGCCGATTTTATCGAGACCCTGAAGCTCGATCTTTATCCCAAGGACGTTTACGCATTTACGCCGATGGGCAAGGTGATCCAACTGCCGCGCGGTTCGACTCCGATCGATTTTGCCTATGCCATTCACTCGGCTGTTGGCGACACCTGTACCGGTGCAAAGGTCAACGGCCGGATCGTCCCGCTCCGGAGCGAGATACATAACGGCGACGTCATCGAGATCTTAACAACGCAAAATTCCAAGCCTTCCGGCGACTGGCTTAACTTTACTATCACATCGCGTGCCCGCAACCGCATCCGGTACTGGATCTCTCTTGAACAGCGAACAGAGTCGATCGACATAGGCCGCAAACTACTCCAGCAGGAAGCCGAGCGTTTTCGCCTCCCGCTTAAAAAGTTTATCAATAATGATACTGAGATGAAGCGGATCGCCAACGAATACGGCCTCGGCCGCCCTGAGGATCTGTTTGCGTCAGTAGGCTACGGTAAAACCCTACCCCGTAATGTGGTCGCTAAATACCTCGGCCCTGAGAAATTTGGCGAGCTTGATCCCGACAATCAAAAGGAGACCCGACTTAAGACCGGCATGAAAGCGGTCAAGAAATTTATCGGGATGGGCGAAGACGCGATCGTCGTCAAGGGTGTCGATAACATGCTTACAGCGAGAGCCAACTGCTGCAATCCTCTGCGTGGTGAGGATATCGTTGGTTATATCTCGCTCGGCAAGGGGATCGTCGTTCATAACAAACGCTGTAAAAATGTCTCGCAGCTGATGGTGAACAAAGAGCGCATCGTCGATGTCGAATGGGCCAAAAGCGACAAAGAGCAGATACAGTCCGTCCAGTTGCTTGCTACGACTGAGAACCGAACCGGTATGCTCGCGGGCATTACCAATGCCATTGCAGATATCAAAACAGGCATCCGCGACGCCCGTGCTAATGTTTCCAAGAATGATATCGGCATGATCGAGGTGACTGTCGAGGTTTTTGATAAAAAGCACCTCGATAAGGTCGTTTCCGCCATCGAGCAAGTGCCCGGCGTTATCTCCGTCGAGCGTGTAAATGCCTGACATTCGCACAAACTCCGCCCGTCAACTTTCTTTTTGTCCAGTAATTTGCTAGAATTCGCCTTTTGCTTAGAGTGACTTTTTGAGCCCGAACATAATGAATAAAGAGATCGTTTCTACTGAAAACGCACCCGGAGCCATTGGCCCCTACTCGCAGGCGATAAAGGCTGGCGGCATGGTCTTTTGCTCGGGACAAATACCGATCGATCCGGCGACGGGCAATTTTGTTTCCGATGTTGTGAGCGAACAAACCGAGCAGGTGCTAAAGAATCTAAGTGAGGTTTTGAAAGCAGCTGGAACGAGCCTCGATAGTGTGGTAAAGACAACGGTTTTCCTGGCGGATATGAACGATTTCGCCGAGATGAATGAAGTTTATTCGCAATTTTTTAGTGACAACAAACCGGCGAGAGCGACGGTCCAGGCGGCGAGGCTGCCGCGCGATGCTAAGGTCGAGATCGATTGCATCGCTGTTGTCGGCCAATAAGAAAAGCCAAACGCCAATAAAATATTAGCGTTTGGCAACTAAAACGAGATACCGCGTCTCAAATAGACCTAAGCGGCTTTGATAACTTTTCCGGTCTTGATGCAGCGAGTGCAGACTTTCATTCGTCCGTTGCCGCCGGCCGGGAGCTGAACACGGACAGGTTGCAGGTTCGGATTGAACCGACGTCGTGTCTTGTTGTTAGCGTGTGAAACGTTATTTCCAAACTGCGGGCCTTTCCCGCATATGTCGCAGCGTTTTGCCATAATAATTTTCCTCCCAGTTACTGGGTAGTACAAAGAGTTTTACGAAAAACTCAAAACGATATTTATAACAAACAGCCTTGGGTTTAGTCAAGGCGAGACAAACAATGGATAAGTTGAAAGGAGTAAAAGCAATCGTGCAAATCAAAAAATCAGGGTTCTTGTTAACAGCGGCTGTGGCAGTTTTTGCAGCATTTTTTAGTGCGTGCGGCGGTCCAACGGCCAATACAGGTGCAGGCGGTGACCCTAACGAAACTGCGGCCAAGGTAAACGGCAAGATCATCACAATGCAGGAAGTGGACCGTGCGGTCAAAGCGCAGTCTCAGGGACAAGAGAGCAAGCTCTCGCCGCTCGAACTTGCCGGTGCACGCCTTCAGGTGCTGCAAACGCTGGTCGAGCAAGAGGTAATGTTCCAAAAGGCCGAGAAAGAGGGTGCTGTGCCGTCTGAGGACGATATTACCGTAGAGATCAATAAGCAAAAAACGGCAAGCGGTAAGACCTCCGATCAGATCGAAAAGACCATGAAAGAGCAGGGTATGACCGAAGCCGCTCTTCGCGATCAGGTCAAGAAAGGACTCGCGACCCAAAAGCTCGTTGAAAAGATCACGGGCAAGATCGAAGCTCCTAAAGATGCTGAGGTCGAGGCGTTTTATAACGGTAACAAAGAGGCGTTTGTCAAAAAGAAAGGCGTCAAATTGGCGGCGATCATCATAGATCCCGCAAACAGCGGAGAAGGCGACCAGACGGTGGACGAGCCGTCGGCGGTCCTTCGTGGTAATGAGATAGTCAAAAAGCTCCAAGCCGGGCAGGATTTTGCGACCGTCGCTCGTGAGTTTAGCGAAGATCAGAGCAAATTCCAGGGCGGCGATCTTGGCTATTTAGCCGAGGATGATCTAAAACAGGCTTTCCCAGAGCAGACTGTTGCAGGTTTGATGAATCCGCAGTCTCAGATCGGCGGTATCACGTCGACTCGTTCGCAGGGCAAATTCTTCATTCTCAAGCTGCAGGAACGCAGCGATAAGGACGAAGCTGTCACGCTTGAGAGCCCGGGTGTTCGTGAGCAGGTGCAGAAATCGCTTGTCGACAATCGCAAACAGCTGCTTGCGGCATCGTATCAGGCAGTTGCCATGAACGAAGCAAAGATCGAAAACTTCCTTGCGAAAAAGGTCGTTGACAATCCTAACGAGCTGAGCGGTGCACGTCCGGCTGGTGCTGCAAACGCGGCCCCGGCGGCAAACACGGCTGCTCCGGCTAATACCAATGCGGCGGCAAACACCAACGCAGCGGCTCCGGCAAACAAACCGGCTGACGCAAAACCTGCGGACAAACCGGCTGCTAACGCTCCGGCAAAGCCCGCGGCAAACGGTCCGGCTAATAAATAGTCGAGTTTTTCTCGATGATCGATAGAGAGTAGTCGGTTGTCACAAGTCAATTGTCACGAGGAGTCTCTACTGACAACTGACTACTGACAACCGGCTACTATTTTTTTATGCTATTTAGACTGCAAGATGTGTGGAAAGGGTACGGCGGGACCGAGATACTGAAAGGTGTCTCGTTTCAGGTCAACCCGAACGAAAAAGTCGGCCTCGTCGGGCGTAACGGAGCGGGCAAGACTACGGTTTTTCGTCTGATCATTGGCCAAGAGGCCGCTGACGACGGCGAGGTCATCAAGATGAACGGCCTCAAGCTCGGGCTGCTGGATCAGCACGTCGATTTCGGCGAAGCTGAGAACGTCCACACCGCGGCACTGTCCGCTTTCAAAGAGATCCATGATATCGAGGCGGAGATGCGCCGGCTTGAAAAGCAGATGGAAACCGATCACTCCGACGCGGTGCTCAATCGCTACGCTGATCTGCAGACCGAGTTTGAACACGCCGACGGATTTTCGTACGCGGCGAAAGCTGAGGCCGTTTTGCTCGGTATGGGCTTTGAATCTCATTCGTGGGGCGAAGACGTGCGAACGCTTTCCGGGGGGCAAAAGAACCGGCTCGGAATGGTGCGACTGTTGCTCTCAAACGCCGATGTGATGCTGCTAGACGAGCCGACCAACCACCTCGACGTCAATGCCGTCGAATGGCTCGAAGAATTTCTAAAAACGTACGAAAAGACCTACGTCGTCATCAGCCACGACCGCTATTTCCTCGATCGAACGACCACCCGCGTCATTGAAATGGATCGCGGCCAGGCTGTTACGTACAAAGGCAATTACTCCAAATATCTCGAGGAACGCGAGCTGCGACGTGAACAGCAGATCCGCGAATACGAAAATCAGCAGCAGCTGATCAACAAGACGCAGGAATTTATTCGTAAGAATCTCGAAGGGCAAAAGACCAAGCAAGCGAAATCGCGTCGTACGCTATTAGCGAGAATGGACCGGATCGAAGCCGTAACAAGCGAAAAATCCGGCGGCAATTTTGGCCTGCGTCAGGTGCAGCGAACCGGTAACAACGTCCTGACCGCCGAAGACCTTACCATTGGATACGGTGAAAAGGTACTGGCGAGCAAGCTCAATTTCTCGCTCCATCGCGGCGATGCACTTGGAATAATCGGAGGTAACGGGACGGGCAAAACGACGCTGGTTAAAACCATCTTGGGCAACATCCGCGAACTCGACGGCAAGATCCACTGGGGCACAAAGGTTAATATTGGTTACTATTCGCAGAATCTCGAAGGACTCGAACCGCGAAACGAAGTGATCCAAGAGTTAAGACGTGTCGCCCCGACCGCTGATAATAATACGCTGCGGGGCTTTCTCGCAAAGTTCCTTTTCATGGGCGAAGACGTGTTCAAACCCGTCTCGGCCCTCTCAGGCGGCGAAAAGGGAAGGCTCGCCCTTGCCAAGCTGATCTATTCGCAAAAAAACGTGCTCATCCTCGACGAGCCGACCAACCATCTCGACATCCCTTCGCGTGAGTCGCTCGAAAATGCGCTTGAGGAATACGACGGCACGATCATCGCCGTCAGCCACGACCGCTTTTTCCTCGACAAGATCGCCAATCAAATGCTCTCATTCGAAGCCGACGGCCGCGTGCTCGACTACGACGGCAACTACACCGAATTCCACGACTGGAAACTCGCGACCGACGGAGTACGCGGATCGAATTCCGGGTCAGAACCGGGAGCGATAGTGACTGGGCTCCGGGAAACGCTTAAGAGCAAAAGCCAAGATTCTAAGTCCGACCCGCTTTCCAAAAACCAACGCAACCAACTCGAGAAACGCATCGCGGAGATCGAGAAACTCATCCCAACCCTAGAATCCGAAGCTGCCGAATTAACCCGTAAGATGTCCCTACCCGACATCGCCGCCGATTTCGAACGCCTCAACACCCTAGCCGCCGAGCACAAAGCCCTCGATGTCGGCGAACGGCGCCCCCACTGCCCCAAGCTTCCCAACGATCCTGTCGATCTGTGCCGAGAGTGCGGCCTCGATCGCTTGAGCCACAAATTCTGGAACCGAGAGCTTT
>JBGTII010000036.1:0-16238 GCA_041745735.1 Pyrinomonadaceae bacterium
TTCACGAACGCATTTGCGGTCGGAGCAGCTCGCGGCGAAAGAACAATCCCCGTGACGGTCTCGGCTGCGACGGCAAAATACACCACTGACCTAACGCAGCTTGGCCGTGAAGGACGCCTGCGTGAGGACCTAAGCTATGAAAAGGAGACCACACGCCTTATCAAAGTGTTAGCCGAAGGTGGTAATCGCCAGCCCGTGATCGTTGATGAGGATGCGGCTGTTCAGGCGACGATCGTCGAACAGGTCGCTTTGCGTATAGCTAAGGGTGCCGTTTCTGAAAAGATGGCGAACAAGACGATCCTCAGGGTCGAGACCGCTACGCTTTTTTCAAACGCCAAGACACAGCCGCAGATCGCTGCCATCGTCAATGCAATAGCTAATGACGCTGCGAATTCGAACGGACAGATCATATTGTTCGTTGATGAACTCACGAGCTTTGTCGGTAAAAATGCGGCAGAGACAACTTTCTTTAACCTCATCGCCGAGGGCAAGATCGTCATGATCGGCGGCAGTTCTGTCGTTGCATACGACGAAAATATCGCTTCACAGCCTGAAGTTGCTGAGTATTTTGCCGGTATAACAGTCTCGGGTAGGTCACAGAATTCTGATTCGGCAGTTGCGAACAAGGATGACCGTGACAGCGGTTATCGCGGTGATAATGTTTCGCCTGACCTTCGCGAGATGATGGCCGAAGATCCAAGCGGCAACAAACGCGTCGATGTTATCCTACAGGCCAAGGACGCCGACAACGCGGCGTTTCGCTCGCTGCTCGCCAGCGGCGAGGCACGCGTTTCGGATCGGATCGGCAACAGCGACACGCTCGTCGTAAATCTTCCGCTGTCCGCCCTCAACAGCCTTTCGACCAGCGGAACGATCAATTACATTTCGCCAGATCGTTCGCTGAAGGTTACCGGCCATATCGAAGATACGACCGGGGCCGCCGCGATGCGAAATCAGCCTGAGATCGGAGATCGCGACAACTATACGCTCGACGGAGAAGACATAGGCATCGCCATTGTTGATTCGGGCCTGTATAACCAGCACAAAGGGTTTGCGGGGCGCGTGAAAAAGAATATTAACTTTACGACTTCTTCTTCATCTGCCGCCGCCGACGCTTACGGACACGGAACACACGTCGCCGGACTGGCGGCCGGAAATTCAAACCGTAGCAGTGGGGCGTACAGAGGCGTCGCACGCGACGCGGATATCATTAACGTCAAGGTCCTTAACGATGTTGGCGAAGGTCAAACTTCCTGGCTGCTAAACGGCCTCGACTGGATACTGGCGAACCGCACTCAGTACAATATCAAGGTCGTAAATCTCAGCCTCGGAACAACTGCGATCGATACCTACACTAACGATCCAATTTGCGTAAAGGTTAAAGCCCTGGTCAACGCAGGTATCGTCGTGGTTGCCGCTGCCGGTAATCTTGGCAAGACCAGCACCGGGCAGAAAACCTATGGCCGCATTCACAGCCCGGGCAACAGCCCGTATGTGATCATGGTCGGCGCCACAAACTCATTTGGAACGGCGACTCGCTCCGACGATGTGATGTCGAGTTTCAGCTCGCATGGCCCGACCCGCAGCTTCTTTACGACTTCGACCGGAACCAAGGTCTATGACAACATAATCAAACCGGATCTCGTTGCACCGGGCAACCGCCTCCTCTCGTACAAAGCCAAGTCCAACCGCCTCGCGAACCAGAATCCTCAGCTGTCACACGACGCAACGAACGGTGACGAGTCGCTGATGTTTATGAGCGGAACATCGATGTCAGCTCCGCTCGTTAGTGGTGCAGCCGCCCTATTGCTTCAAGTTAACCCGGATCTGACGCCCGGAATGGTCAAAATGATCCTTCAATACTCGGCGCAGCCGATCGCTGGGGCCAACACCTTCGAACAGGGTGCCGGTCAGATGAACCTCGACGGTGCCGTCAGGTTGGCCAGATCGCTGAAGTACGACACAGATTTTCAGAGCTACTCAAACGGCACTTCGACCGTGCCCTCGGGCTGGACGATGCCGACTACGTCTTCAACGATCGGCGGACATACATTCCCATGGTCGCAGATGGTCACCGCAAGCTTTACGTCCCTTACCGGATCGAACCTCGTTTCTAAGTTCCAGTCCGCCTACAAACGCGAGAATATATTTGGCAGGGGTGTAAACTTCTCAAACGGCGTATTCTCGCTCAATACATCGTCCTATTACACGACCGGCCTGAGCATAAACCGAAACATCACGGTAAGTAATGGCGGTGCGTCGGGCAGCGGCTCTATCTGGCTGTCTTACGGTGTGCTGGTCGGCGACGGCGTGCTCGTCGGTGATGGTGTGCTAGTTGGCGATGGTGTACTTGTCGGTGACGGTGTGCTCGTCGGAGACGGCGTACTGGTCGGCGATGGCGTGCTTGTCGGTGACGGCGTGCTTGTCGGTGACCAGATTGTGATCGGCAACAGCGTTCTTGGCGATAATACTTCTTCGATGGAGTGATCCTAAACTAACCCACAATAGAGGAGGATAAATATATGAATCGCCAAATGACACTACAACTGCGCCAAGACACGACGCGCGAAGCCGCATTCTTGATGATGGCTCCAAACCTGAAACAGGTTGCGTTACTTACAAAAAACGAAACGGCAGAAGTACTAGCCTTCCTCAGCGTTCGCCCGGTTCACACTGTCGTGATGACAAGCTTCATCAACGACAACGGCATGGAGAGCGACCTCAACCGAGGTAAATTCTACGGCTACCGTGGGCGCGGCGGCACGCTCGAAGGCGTTGCTCTGATCGGACATTCGACACTTGTCGAAGCCAGAACCACCGATGCTCTAAAAGCGCTTGCTTTCTGTGCACGACGCGCCGAAACGCCTATACACCTGATAATGTCGGGCGGAAATGACGCCGAGCGGTTTCATCTGCAGATGACCGGTGGAATGGCCGAGCCGAGGCTGAAATGCACCGAGGCACTTTTCGAGGTCTCATTTCCTTTCGCAGTTCAAAAATGCGAGTGGAATATCGAGAATGCCGATATGAGCCAACTCGAACAGGTTGCCGCAGCTCAGGCTGAGATCGCTTTTATCGAATGTGGTGTCGATCCGATGCTGAAAGACCGCGAGGGCTTTCTTAAACGGGTCGCACGACGTATCGAGCAGGGACGCGTATTTACGGTCTACAGCGACGGAAAGCTGATCTTTAAGGCTGATATCATCGCCGAAACCGCTGAAACGATATACCTGGAGGGCATCTATGTCCATCCCGATCATCGCGGAGCGGGTTTAGGTTCACGCTGCTTAGCTGCTTTAACGCAACATCTGCTTGGCCGCGTCGAGAATATCTGCCTGCTCAGCAATGTCGATTTCACGGGCGCACACACTAGTTTCGAAAAGGCGGGTTATCGCCGTTCGGATCAATGTGTAACGCTGTTTGTTTAGAATAATTTAATTCTGGACAAACATGCTAAACATAGGCATAATAGAGCTGGGTTTGTATACGCGAGCCCAGCTTTGTCCTTTTTTACAAAGCAGCACCACGCTTTCCAATCGAGTCAGAACTCCGTTTCAATCACCTCCTCCAAACGAAGATAGGCTCCGTCTCCTCCCATCGTAAGATATGAGTGAACTGAGATCCGCAAACCGGTACATGACGACCGTGATCATATTAGGCGCAGTATGCCTGATCGCGGCCGTTTTCCGTTTGCCGATCGAGCGGGCCGATGTCTATTTGCCCGTGCTGGCGGCATTAACCGTGATCGTTGGGTCGCGGGTGACGATCCAAATTCCAAGATTCAAATCCCACGTTGCGGTTTCCGACACGTTCATTTTTCTAACTCTGCTGTTGTACGGCGGTGAATTTGCGGTCATCTTGTCGGCGGTCGAGGCTTTTGTTTCGTCCTGGAGATTTTGCAACCGCAAGATCACCGTCTTTTTTAACGCGGCGGCAGTCGCCATTTCGACCACGTTGGTTTTTAGCTTTCTAAAAGGTGCAGGGCTCTTTACTCAAGAACAACTCCACGGCCATACCGGAAGCTTTACCAATTTTGTGGTCGCATTGTCGGTGATGGCGATGGGCCAATTTGCTGTCAACACATCTCTGGCCGCGATCTATGACGCTCTAAAAAGTGCTCTGCCGTTGTGGGAAACCTGGAAATCCAAGTATATCTGGACATTTTTCTCGTACTTTGTCGGGGCGATCGGAGCGGGTGTTTTGATCCAGCTTTCCGATTCGGCGGGCATCGGCGTTATTTTCGCGACGTTTCCGGTGATATTTTTTGTATTCCTGAGCTATCGGATGTACATGAAAAATATCGAGATCTCGATAAAGCAAGCCGAGCAGGCCGAGCAATATGCAAATGTTTTAGAATCTCAGTCCGAAGCCCTGCGCGAATCCGAAGAGCGTTTTCGCAGTGCATTTGACCACGCACCGATCGGTATCGGGCTGTTGTCGCCGACGGGGTCCTGGCTAAAGGTCAATCAGGCCTTGGTTGACATACTCGGGTATTCTGAGAAAGATCTGCTCGCTATGGATTTTCAGGCGATAACAATGCCGGACGATCTCGGGAAAACGCTGGTCAATATCCACGAATTACTTTCAGGTAAGATCGCAAGTTGCCAGATGGAGCAACGGTATATTCATAAGACAGGCCGCATCGTCTGGACATCTTGGAGCGTTTCGGCCGCACATGATTCTAGTTCGAAACAGCCAAATCTGATATTCCAGCTACAAGACATAACCGGTAAAAAACTTGCCGAGGAAAAATTGCAGCGTGACGCAACACATGATGCGTTAACGGGACTGCCTAACAGGGCATTCTTTTTGGAACGGCTCAACTCTGCTCTGACAAAGGTTCACAGCTTGAACGGCTACAAAGCCAGCATTCTTTTTATTGACCTCGACCGGTTCAAGTATGTCAATGACAGTCTTGGCCATCTCGTCGGCGACCAGCTTTTGAAAGACATTTCTATGAGGCTTGCCGACTGTATGCGTCCTTCGGACATTGTTGCCAGACTAGGCGGGGACGAATTTACCATCCTCGTCGAGGGCAGTTACGATATCAATGAGGTTGTCCGCATTGCCGAGCGCATTCAGCAAAAATTCAACATGCCATTTGACCTTCTCGGACATGAAGTTTACAGTTCGGCGAGCATCGGCATACTGCATGCGTCAGATAAACACGGATCTTCCGAAGATATGATGCGTGATGCAGACACCGCAATGTACCAGGCCAAACGAGCAGGCAAGGCCCGTCACGAGGTTTTTGACGACGAAATGCACAACGTCGCCAAAGAGACGCTTAAGCTTGAGACAGATCTCCGCCGTGCTGTCGAACGTGAAGAGATACAGGTTTATTATCAGCCGATATATGATCTAGCATCAGGCCGGATCGAGAGTGTCGAGTCGCTCGCCCGCTGGAATCATCCGGAATTCGGGGCGGTAAGTCCAAGCAAATTTATCCCGCTCGCTGAGGAGATCGGGCTGATCGATAGGCTATGCGCGCAGGTGTTGAAACGTGCTTGTAACGACATCGGTGCACTCAGTGTTGGCGAAAAACTGCCGGTCAGCGTTAATCTGTCTTGCCGTCAGTTTAGCCAGACCAAGCTTGTCCAGAGCATCCACGACATCCTTGATGAAACTCAATTTCCGCCAAAAAACCTCAGGCTTGAGATCACCGAATCAGTGTTTTTTGAGCATCAGGAACGCGCCGTCGAGACGCTTAACGACCTACGAACGAGCGGCATTGAGATCAACATCGACGATTTTGGCACCGGGTATTCGAATCTTGGATACCTCCAAAAATTGCCCGTGTCGGCGTTAAAGATCGACCGCACATTTGTCGCGATGATCGATGACAGCGGCAACAACGATGAGATCGTCCGAGCGATCGTCACCCTAGCCCGCAATCTCGGGCTCAAGGTCATCGCCGAGGGCATCGAAACGGACGCTCAACTCAACGTGCTTCGCGGGCTCGAATGCGAAGGCGGTCAGGGCTACCTATTCGCCGCACCGATGAGCATCGACAAACTCGTAGAATTTATGGCCGAAAACGAACCCGCGTTTGCATCGCACGCGGCGTTCGAAAACGTGCCCGAAGCCTCGCTTATCCAATAGACAAAATGCCTCACGTTTGACGAAACACCAGTAACGATCAACAATTGTTGGTAGTGACGTGTTATGTATCGTAGGCCAAAATTTTTAGAGATACTGCTCGAGATCCGCCAAGAGATGGCGCTCGAAGCCGATTATGACGTCGACCTGTTCGCCGAACGCGTCCGTGCGGGAAATGAACCCGTATCCGTCAGTGTCCCTGATCCGTCAACGAACGGCGACGAGCGGCCAGCGAAAACTGAGTTTCCTGTCTCGCGGCGAAAGGTCGTGGATAAATTAGCAAAAAGCTAGCCGGGTCGTTTCCAGACTGCTCACGGTTTACAGCTTACTGTTCACTAACAAATGTTCCGATACCTCTTATCTTGTCTGCTAATTGCCGTCCTCATAGTGGCGTCGGCAGGTATTTTCTTTCCTGAATACTGGGTCCACCGCTACGACGAGTTGATCGCCCGCCAGTCGCGGGTATATCGCCTGGACGAAAAGCTGGTCTGGAGCCTCATTTACGAAGAGACTTGGTTTCGCGGTTGGAAGATCGGTGCCGACGCTGAGGTCGGTTTGATGCAAGTGACGCCCGTCGTCGCCCGAGAATGGGCAAAGGAAACGGGCCTCAAAGAATACGAAAAACAAGCCGCCGACAACGTTAACGAATTTTTCTCCGACCCCGAACGCAACATCCAAACCGGCTGCTGGTATCTCGAAAAGCTCCGCGAACAATATCGCGGCCGCCCCGCCGAAACCGCCATGATGCTCGCCGCCTACAACGCCGGCCCGAGCCGCGTCGAAGAATGGACCCGCGACACCGACACCGCAACCCTCTCCGAATCCGATTTTGTCGCACGCATCGGCATCGCCTCGACCAAAAACTACGTCTCTTCGATCCTCGACCGCTACCGCACCGCCGTCAAGGTAAAGTAAAAAGGCTTCGCGATAAAACGAAACCTTTTTACATCGATAGATCTTAGTGTCAGACCCTGTCGCTCGTTAAACTCGTCGGCAACTTCATTCATCAACATCGAAATCTTAGAGATCAGTGATCTTTACCTTTTTTGCCGTGACCCTTTTCTTTTTCCGGTTTTTTGTTTTCCTTTCCGCCGCCCTTTTGTTTGTCACGATCATCGGATCTCTCATCACCGTCGCCGGAACGTTTGTCGTTATCGTTATGCTTTTTGTCTTCCCGTTTATCGGGCTTTGTTGACGGATCATTCTTCCCGCCCTTATTAACGAATTCCGGCCTATTTGGATTGAACTTTCTAAACTCCTTTTGCTCCTTGCTCGGTTTCGCCAGCTTCCCCCAAATATTATTGAACGATCTGTTCCGATAGATCGATTTTATTTTGATCTGCTTGACGGTAGGATTATCGATACGCACAAAGATCGGCTGCGGATAATATTCCTGGATCCGCGTGCGGTAAACAGGCGTTTCGACAACCCGATAGGCGGTGTAGTTATTGGGGTAATTATCGTAATAGTAAGGCGACTGATAGCTGTTGTTACGATCGCTGAACGCCCAACTGACAATATTTAAGCTTTTGTCCAGCCAATTAGTTTCGTAATTATAGTTATCGCCGTAAAGCTGCTCGTTGCCGCTCAACCAGACCCGAGCTCCACGATTGTCAGTACGGTCGCGGTCAAAGAGTATTCTCGCGACTTCCTGGATCTCGTTCGGGCCAAATCTGTCATACAGCGTAAAGCCGCGCTGGTTGCTGTCGCGGTCGTCGTATTCCGCGACGCTGATGTAGTCAACGTAGCCGTCGCCGTTCAGATCGAGATTGTTCACACGGTTGTCGGCATTTAGCAGGTATTCGAAATTCTCCGCATCCTTAGATTTTTCCAACAGTGCACCGACGGCGCCCAGATCCAGATTGTCTCGAGCATAATCGCCATCAATGTCGGTGTCGTTCTCAGCTATTACATTCGGATCGGGCGTGGTGAGTGCCGTTTTATCCGACTGAGTCGAATTGCAAGCCATTAAAAACAGAGTTGTTATGACGATCGTCGTCGTTAATTTTATAATTCGCATTATTTTTTCCTTTTTATCTCCCATTGGAACCCAATAGGATTCCGAAATGAAATAAATCGCTTAGCGGCTCAATCCGCCCGAAGATCCGGGCATGAATGCAGGCCTGTCACCCAATTCAACATAATTTTGACGTATTGGAATGACGTTTTTAGTTTTACATGGAGTTTCATTCAGGTCTGTATGATTGCACACATAGACCTAAAGCCGACGGCATATTGATAGCCTTTTGTCGAGCGAAAGCGAAACGTGGAAAGGTAGAAATAATGCATTCAGAATGTGCGGAACATAGGGGGCCGATCAAACTCAGTTCAGAGTCAATCTAACTCAGAGCAGGTGGAATCGAACTCGGTTCACGGCGAGTCAAAGTCGATAACATTCAATTCCAACAACTTGCAGCTGGAAAAAACCAGTAATTTAAAGAGAAAGGGTCTAGGTGCATAGGGCGAATGCAGCCTTTTTTATTTTTTGGTGGTGATTTGTTCTAATTACTGCATGCAGATACAAGCCGCTGAGTACGTTTTGCCGATCTCGTCCGAGCCGATACGGAGCGGAGCGGTTGCCATTGATGACGATAGGATCGTTGGCGTTGGGACGCGGGATGAGATCGAGAATCAGTTTGCGGATGCCAAAGTTACCGATCACGGGAACGCGGCGATCTTGCCGGGGTTTGTAAATTGCCATTCGCACCTTGAGATCACGTCGATGCGGGGGGCACTCGATGATGTCGAACACGATTTTTCGGCGTGGCTGCTAAAACTAAACGCTCTGCGAGCCGAGCTTTCCAACGAAGACATCATCGCGGCAGCAGTTGCCGGTGCAACTGAAGGTGCTCAGGCCGGGGTCACTTGTTTTGGCGATATCGGGCGGATGGGACACGCCGGGCTGCACGCTCTAAAGGCGGTTGGGTTACGGGGCATCGTTTTTCAGGAGACGGAGTTTTCGCCTGACAATCGAACCGCTGAAGACGATTTTCTGAAACTTGCTACGAAATTCGAAGAGTTGAAAAGTGAAGAAACGGATCTTGTAAAGGTCGGCCTCTCGCCGCATGCCCCATATACGGTCAGCTCGATGCTATTTGAGTTGATAGCGCAGTACGCGATACTCAACCGCGTGCCGCTTTCGATTCACGCTGCCGAATCTGCCGACGAACACGAGCTGCTGACTAAGGGCACCGGGTTTTTTAGCGGAATATACGAAAAATTTTGTGTCGAATGGGAAAGCCCGCATTGTACACCGATCGAATATCTCGAACGCCTCGGCGTCCTCTCAACCCAGCCGCTTCTTGCCCATTGCGTCAACGTTTCGGCTAGCGACATTGCAAAGATCGCCGCCAATGGAGCAAAGATCGCCCATTGCCCGAAATCGAACGCCAAGTTCGGCCACGGCTACGCACCGTTTGATCAGTTTTTGAATGGGGGAATTGCGGCGGGCCTCGGAAGCGATTCCGTAGCGAGCAACAACGTCTGCGACATGCTCGAAGAATCGCGATTCGCCGCCCTAATTGCGAGAAACCGCAAAGAAGGCAGAAGCCCGCACGAAGTAAGGGCATCTCCTAAGTCAGAATTCATTGCAGCAAAACAAATGCTGGAAACCGCCACCCTCGGCGGAGCCAAAGCCCTCGGCCTTGACACCGAAATCGGCACACTCGAACCCGGCAAACAAGCCGACATAGCCGTCGTAACGCTTGCTCACACTGCCCAACAACCCGTCAACGATATTCACACCGCACTCGTCTTCGCGTCAAACGCTAGAGATATTGCGATGACGATGGTTGCGGGCAAACGAGTCTTTTAGATACCTAGCCGAGGCGATCGATCCAATATTCGGGGTGACGGCTTTGGTGTGCTACTGCCATGATAACTATTTCATCTTGAACGATCTTGTAATGTATTGAATAGGGAAAAGGAGATACAAGAATCCGTTTTCTGGTGCCGTATTTTGTTATCGGCCACAAAACGGGTAGATCCGCAATGTCGAGAACGACTTTATCGACTTCTACGAGAAATCGATTTCCAAGCCCCTCGACTTCAGCATCAAAGTATTCCGCTCCTTTAATGACCTCGGCCCGAGCTAGGGGATTGTATCGAATTCTCATTGTCTCGCGAGCCGTAGCTTAGCGAGATGTTCCCGAGCCTCTCTCATTACGACATCGTGATCGATCAACTCAACCTCGCCATTTTCAACCTCACGGACACGCCTCTCGATCTCAGCTCCCCAAGCGGCCTCATGTTCGGAATCTCGTTCCATTGACTCAAGATTCTCATGCAGTCTGGCGAGCAGAACGGCTTGTTCGTGAGGTGTGAGCACCAGAGCCATTTCTGTAACTCGTTCGCTGGTCACTATTTCTTCGGTAATTGTACCCATAGCGATAAAATACACCTCATCAGGAACTAAAAACAACTATTTTATATTCGAAATCTCATACTCCGGTTTGGCCGCACCCAATATCCATTTATCAAACCAGCCGACGATGTGCTGCAGGCGTTCGATGCGGTGCCAGGGTTGGCCGGACCGTGAAAGCTCGTGGCCTTCGTTTGGAAAACGCACCATGACGGTCGGGATCTTGCGGTATTTGAGGGCACGGAAAAGCTCTTCGCCGCCGGCTGCGGTTGGTGTGCGCCAGTCCGCTTCGCCGAGTATGAACATCATTGGCGTTTGGATATTGGCGACATGCGTTATCGCCGAACGCTCTCTGAATCCGGGATCTTCGAACGGTGCTCCTTTGAACCACGCGGGTTGGAACTGGGCAAAATCCGCCGTGTACCACCAGTTTGACCAATCAGAAATGTCACGCTGCGAGACGGCTGCGGCAAAGCGGTTCGTCTTTGTAACGGCCCAATTTGTCAGCACACCGCCGCCGCTGCCGCCAGTGATGCCGAGCTTTTTCTCATCGATATAGCCGCGTTTGATGACCTCATCGACAGCGGCCATGAGGTCTTTGTGGTCGTCGCCGGGATAGTTG
Source organism: Pyrinomonadaceae bacterium (assembly GCA_041745735.1). GTDB lineage: Bacteria > Acidobacteriota > Blastocatellia > Pyrinomonadales > Pyrinomonadaceae > OLB17. The sequence continues at coordinate 11,082 of JBGTII010000036.1, forward strand.
TGCTGGATGATGTTGCCAAAATCTTGACCGTAACTCGTTGAGCCGCGCGGATTCGGATAGACGACGACATAGCCTTTGGCGGCCATCCATTGAAACTCGTGGTCAAAGACATAGCCATACGCGGCATGTGGGCCGCCATGGATATTTAGGATCAACGGATACTTTTTATTCGGGTCAAAATTGGGCGGCTTTTGCACCCAAGTTTGAACGCGTTTGCCGTCAAAGCTCGTGTACCACACGTCTTCAGGTTCGGTAAGGTCGAGCTTTGCAAATAGTCCATCGTTGATCTTGGTAAGCTGTTTTGACGCTCCGCTTGAACGGTCGAGAACGTAGAGATCGGTGATCACCGTCGGCGTGGATCTCGTGTAAACGATCTTACCTGCATCACGGGTTGCTCTGTACGACAGGACGGCCTGATCGCCCTTGGTCACGTCGCTCATCTTTCCGGTTGCGGCGTCAAACATCCCAAGATTTGATCGGCCCTCTTTGGCATAGCGTTCGATGATCGCCTTTCCATCAGAGGTCCAGATCGGCCCGCCGCCGCCGCCCGCTCGCGGAGGAGCGTTATCGCCGCCGACACCGGCGCCAATGTCATAGTCGAAACCGATCGTGAGATTTTTGGGCCGCGCGTTTGGGGCGGCGTCCATTACCCAAAGATCAGGTTGGGTGTACGACAGTACGGGCTTTTGCGAAGCCGACGATGTAAAGGCAAATTTGCTGCCGTCCGGGCTCAACGTCAATCCGCCAACGCCCATGTCGAGTTTGGTCAGCAATGTCGGCGTTCCGCCCGAGGACGGCACCGAGTATATCTCGACATTTGGGCGTTCGTCGTAGTACGGCTCAAAAGTTCGATTGGTCGTGTAGTAAATCTGCGACCCGTCACGCGACCAGACAAAACCTCCCTCGCTGTATGCCCCACTAGTCAATTGTTTTGGCGTCGGTTTGTCCTCAGGGCTGCGGGGAGCGGCGATGACCCAGAGATGATTTGGATGATTGTTGTCGATGTAACCGCCGCCGTCAGCACGATAGACAGCACGCGTGATAACCCGAACATCGCTCTCGCGCCCGTCAGCGGGAGTAGGTGCGGGTTTGCCGCCGCGGGTAACCTCATCCGCGTTTTGCGAGTTGCCAAATGCTATCCATTTCCCGTCGGGTGACCAGTTCACCGCGTTTACACCACGCGGCAGAGTTGTTACTTGCCACGAATCGCCGCCGCTCATCGCAAGCATAAATAGCTGCGGTGCGGCACCCGCTCCGGGTTGATCGCCGCTGCGAACAAATGCCAAATATTTGCCGTCAGGTGACCACCGCGGCGACGTGTCGCGGCTGGTGCTCGTCAGCCGTCGCGGTTCGTCGTTGCCCGATGTTGAAACGGTCCAGATCGACGTGTCGTAGTTGGTCTTTGCAGCGTTGACGGTCACCTTTACAAAAGCGACGGTCGCTTCATCGGGGGATACTTGCGGGTCAGCCACCCACGCAAAATCGAACAGATCCTTTTCGGTAATATTGCGTTTTTGCGCCGAGATAGCAACCGTAAATATTAGGACAACTATAGACAGACGGACGAACAGCTTTTGCATGCACCCTCCAAGATTTGTGTGTTGAAACAGGAAATACGTCGCGATGCGTATTCGGTTTAATTTTCAGACGAAAATACTATTTTTGCGCTGGAGCCAGGGCCATTTCAAGCTCATTTTTCAGATCGGCAACCGTCCATTCGTTACCGGGGAATATCTTGGTCACTTTACCGTCCGGGCCGATGACGGCCGTCCGCAAGCTGTGGTTTATCTGCGTCTTATCGTTTTGATCCACCTCGTAACGCAGGCCAAAGAAATCAGCGATCTTTCTGACCTCGGCATCTTTGCCAACGGCGAGTTGCCAGACACCAAGATCGGTTGCTCCCTGACCCATATAACCGAGCCCGTAGGAACGCAGTTTAGCGGGCGTGTCGCGTGCGGGATCAAAGGAAATACTTAATAAGGCGAGTTTGCCTTTCAATTCAGCGTCCGCGTTCAGTATTTTAGCGAGATCGCTAAAACTCGTCGACATTTTTATACAATATTCCGGCAGCGGGCATTGAGCGTAGATGAACGTGATCGCCAGTGCCTTGCCCTTAAAATCTTTGATCGCGATGCGTTTTCCGTCCTGGTTGGTGAGCGTAAAATCAGGTACGCTCTGGCCGATCTGGGCAAATTTTTCGTTTATCGGCGGGTCGCCTCCGTTTGGATTTAGGGCGGCGACGATGCCGATGTTTTCGAGATAATACGGATCCTTTGCGGTGTTATCGACGACCATCTCAGCACGGATCTCAGCGCCGGGCTTGAGGTCATCCCAAACCCAATCGGCATGGATCGGAAAATCCATCGTCATTGCCTCCATATAGCCCTCGATCTTTTCGTGATCGATCTTGGCCTTTTTGGCGGCACGGTCGACTGAGACGACTTTGCCTTTTATAGGATAGCGTTTAGCGGTAGCCGAAACGTTCGAATTAGTGTCCGTCTTACAAGCAGAAAACAGAAAGATACAAAAAATAAAAAGGGCGAGCTTTTGCATATATTCAAATGATGTAACAACCGCCGGAAAATGTCATCTCAGCCTGAGCTGCTCGTCATAAATGAGCTGATACATCCGGTAATTTGTCATCACACGGTGAACGTAATCCTTTGACTGAGCAAACATTATCTCGGGCACATAGCGCTCCGGCTGATTTGAACGCGAACGCGACAGCCAGCGTTTCATATTATCTTCGCCTCCGTTGTAGCTCGCGGCCACCGCGTCCGGCTGCTTCGGAAACAGAGTGAATAAGTCGCTAAGATATCTCGCCCCGAGCTTGATCGCGGTCGGCGGATAATAAAGCTCGTCTTGACGAAAATTGGTGCGGCCAAGAGATTCCGCGACCTTTGTCGAAGTCGTCGAGATAAACTGCATCAGCCCGCGAGCCGCCGCGTAAGATTTTATATCCGGCTGAAAACGCGATTCTTGCCGCATAATTGCCAGAACAAGGCGTGGATCGACGTTGTATGTTTCCGTAGCCTGTCTCAATTGCGAATCGTACACCGCCGGGTAGAGCAATAACCACTGGTCACGCGGAATAAGCTCGATCGGATAGTCCGCCGGCACCTTTCGCCACAGCGGTTCGACTACCGATAACGCCCGGTCGCCTCGGTCTCCGCGAGCGTAAAACACCGCCAAGCTGTCTGAGGGGATTGTTTTGCCAGCGGCCTCGATCTCGGGGGCGGCTTCGTCGTAGAGACCAAGGGATAGAAGTGCTCCGGCGGCGGTGGCTTGATCTTCATTTTTCTTTTCGGCTGGCGGGTTGATGTCCGGGAGGCCGGAGTATTTGGGCAGCGTTTTGATCGCGGCTTTTAGCACGGTGAGGGCTTGCTCGCGAATGTCGGGTTTGTCTGTCAGGCGCAAAATGCTCAATGCATGTTTCCGCCGAGCGTCGGCGTCTTTTGACTTCAGCCCCGCGCTGAGATGTCCGATCTTTTGCGTAACGAATGAACCAGCCGTTTCCTCTTTTGCCATTTCGCGAAGCCGTTCGGTCGCACGCCATCCGTAATATTCCGCCCGGCCGTCATGGATGGCTAAATAGGTGTCAACGGCCTCACCGTAACGTTTCAATTGCTCGAAAGCATACGCTTTTAGAAACATAACCTCTGCTAATGTAGTGCCGCCTGGTGTTGTGCCTCCGAGGTCGGCGACGGGAGAAAGATGTTCCAGGTTTGCGAGAGCCGCCGGCCAATCGCCGCGGACCATATTGATGCGGGCTTCGGTAAACGTGGCGATGGTCTCAGGCAGTTTTCCTTTGAACACCTCACGCGTTTTACCACACCATTTCAGTGCTTCGTGGTCATCGCCTTGATCACGGTGGAGATCGACGGTGTTTAGATATGCACGCTCGAGCTTTTCGTCAGTGGGATATTTTTCGATAAATTTCTGGTACCGTTTCAGAGCTTCTTTATGTTTGCCGACGCGGGCATAGGCTGGTGCCGAAAGCAGCAACGCGTCTTTTGCGGCAACGCTTTCCGGATACTGTTCCTGCACGCGTTCGAACCATTTTAACGCCTCGACATGGTCGCCCTTTTGGACAAAGCCGCGTCCAATTTGGAGGATCGCTTCCAAAACGTTTGCTCCATTTGGGAATCGGGCAACGATCGCTTCGAAATGCAGCTTGGCGTCAGTAAAATCGCGGTTAAATTGATAGATGTTCGCTCGCCTGAGGTGTTCTGTCTCTGCAAGGTCGGGTGCCTTTTTGCCCAAGATCTCAGCTCCGCCGTCGAGCAGGTCGAGCCCCTTGGCTGCGCTTTGGGCGACATCATCTGGCTGTGCCGCATTTGGCATGGTCGCGAGCAGATGATTAAACATCTCACGGGCCACCTCAGTTTTGCCGGAGCGTAAGTGAGCCTCGGCGAGCAATGCCTGATCTTCGCGGATGTTCGCAATGTTCTTTTTTGATTGATAGCTCGAAGCTCCATATCCGGCATTCACTATCATGATGGTTTCTGCGTAATTTCCGCTTTCAAAGTTATTCCTCGAGATGCGCTGGCGGGCGGGAGGCGCAAACAAGCTGTCCGGTGACGATAATATTAGCTGCTGCAAATACATACGTTCGAGCATCAGATTGCCGGTGGATCGGGCTATCTGTGACAGATGTTTTAGTGCGTATGTACTAAGCAGAGAATCGCGAGCGGCGACTTGCTGATAGCTTGCCATCGCAAGGCCGAGTTGGCCGTTTGATTCGGCGTAGCGGGCGAGCAGGTAATCGTAATTGTTGGTGGTAAAGGCTTTCGTATCGTCAGCGGCTAGTTTTTGTAGTTCGGCAAGGGCGGATGTGTAGTCTCCAGTGTCTGCGAGGTTGATGGCATTTGCAGCGTGCTCCTGCGGAATTGCCCCGACAGACATCACCGCAATTAATATGACCGTGCCGATCCGACGTTTCATTAACCGGATTTTAGCAAAGTTTTGCCATTCGCGGTAAAATCAGACCAAAGCGTTTATGGCAGCAAGAATATTGAGCGGAAAGACCATTGCAGACGCGATCAAATCAGAGATCGCAGCCGCGGTAAAAGCCATTGAGATCGAACACGGCTGGCGGCCGTGTCTAGCCGCCGTTCGCGTAGGGCAAGATCCTGCGTCCGAGGTCTATGTCGGCAA
>JBGTII010000037.1:0-20688 GCA_041745735.1 Pyrinomonadaceae bacterium
ATTCGGAAGGAAACGGTCAATATTATGAGCATGCTGCACTCCCTCATAATAAACAAAGATCTCGATAAATTGATCGAGCGGATACCGGGGAATGTGAGCACGAAAGATCATTTGATCGCTTTTACTAGGTTTGCTCCGTGGCCGCCAAGGATCGATCTCATTTTTTCGTCCGTCATCTCGGCACCGTCGCCGTCAAATTTCTGTCCGACGAATGTAACGGCGACCTCCGCCGGCAATACCCATATACCCATGATCGTCAGTACCGCTCGCAGGTGATTGAGACACCGCAGCCCGCCAAACTGACCGGGCGACGCCGTGATCATTGCCGCGGTCTTGCCTTTGAATACGTCATACATACCGTATTTGTTATTGGCCCGCGATGCCCAGTCGATGGCGTTCTTAAATCCGCCGGGGAGCGAGGCGTTATATTCGGGCGATGCGATCAGGAATCCGTCAGCCTCGTTCAGCGTGTCCTGCAACCTCAGAGCATTCTCGTCAAATACCCCGCCGTCCTGCATATCGGCGTCATAGACCGGCATTGGATAATCGCGCAGGTCGATCACGGTCACATCGGCACCCGCTTCGCGGGCACCATCGGCGGCGATCGCAAGAACACGTTTGTTGTATGAATTTTCGCGGTAGCTGCCCGCGATGGCGATGATCTTAGGCATATATTAACAGAGGTCGTCTCTCTCGATCTGAGAGATCTTATCAACTCGCGGGGCGTGCCGCCCGCCTTCGAATTCGGTGGTAAAGAAGGCTCTTACGATCTTTGCCTGTTCGTCGGCCGGAACAAATCTGCCGGCGAGAGCGAGCACATTTGCGTTGTTATGCTGGCGAGCGAGCCGGGCGATCTCCTCATTCCAAGCAACGGCGGCACGGACGCCTTTTACTTTATTTGCCGAGATCGCCATGCCAGTCCCGGATCCGCAAACGAGCAAACCCTGATCGACATCGCCGCGTGCGACGGCCTCGCCGACCTTGCGGGCATAGTCCGGATAGTCGACCGAGTTGGGGGAATCGGTGCCCATATCGGTGTATTCGACCCCGATCTCGTCGAGCGTCAGTTTGATCTTTTCTTTTTCCTCGTAACCGGCGTGGTCGGCGGCAAGTGCGATCTTCATAATTTTATTTGGCTGATATGCCAAGTTTAGCCTTTTCTGGCCGCCGCGCAAAATTTTTGCACCACCAGCGAAAAAAATCTGCAAGAACTCAAAACGGCGCCGTTCTACGGGTAAATCTTTTTAGGAGCGTACACAAATGAAAAACAAGTACTCAATTCTTTTGCTGATCACACTTTTATTCTCGGCTACGGCGTTTGCTGCCGGAAAACCTGTTGAAACGCTTGCCTCCGACGCTGTTTCGACCGACACGGCAACGTCGGTCCCCGCGATCCGCGAACTCCGTGCGATGGGCAGCGTGGGCCTTGATGCGTTGTTCACGCGTTACGCCGCTGACATTGACCGCTTTGTAAAAACGGGTAATGCGACCGACGAATGGAAACGTATAGCCGCCGCTCTGGACACCGTCGCGATGCAAAAAGACGCTTACACCGCACACCTGTATTGGTACACCGACCTCGCTGCGGCACAGCAAGCGGCTAAGGCAAAGAACAAGCCGATCCTGACGCTCCGTCTGCTCGGCAATCTTAACGAAGAGTTTTCATGTGCAAACAGCCGCCTATTTAGGGCGGTGCTTTACGCAAACGCGGGCGTTTCAAAATATCTTCGCGAAAACTACATTTTGCACTGGAAATCGGTTCGCCCCGCTCCGCGTATTACCATCGATTTTGGCGACGGTCGCAAGATCGAGCGCACCGTTACGGGCAACAGCATCCATTACATCATCGACGGCGACGGGCAGATCATCGATGCGTTGGCTGGGCTTTACGGGCCAGCGGCGTTCTTGAATTATCTAAAACAATCAGCGAATGTTGTGAATGCAACCGTAAAAATGACGCCGGCTGAAAAGCGGAGCTCGCTGCTCGCGTTTCGCAAAGCCAATTTCGACACGATCAAAAAGAATCGCGAAGCAGCTGTTGCGAGTGCAAATGTCACATTTACCGAACCAAAAAACACGACCGCCGCTCTGCCGGTGATGGAACGGGCGATGTCAAAAGCCATTGTCGTTGACGAAGTTTCGCTGCTGCGTGTCTATGACGGCTTTTCACGGTTTGAGCCGCAGATAAATTTGGACTCTTGGAATAAGCTCGCAAAAGCTTATTCGCCGGCGACCGGTATTGACGCCTCGTCAAACGCGTTCATCCGACGCCAAAATCGAAACACCGGACTGTCTGAGCCCGAGTTTGCCGGAATGTTTGCCAAACTCGATAACTTTCTCGCCCTCGACACGACGCGAAATGATTTTCTATTCCACACCACGCTCTACGAGTGGCTGAACGCCCGCCGTACGATGACTCTCGAACGTTTTAATTCACAGGTCTATGATGTGCTTTTCAAAACGCCCGAGAGCGACAAATGGCTAGGGCTGTATTCGACGGACGTTTACACTGCACTTGATGGGAATGGGATGATCAAGTAATCTCTCCTTATTCTTACTTTGCGACCTTTGCGGCTTTGCGTGAAATGAACTTCACGTAGGGCCGCAAACTTTTTTGCAAAAAACTTGGGTTGCGACGTGAAAGAACATATAATCAGCGCGTCGCCCATGTTTAGATATACTGCCAAAACCATTCTTTTCTTTTTAGTCCTTTTCGCGTTTTTCGCGGTTACGACTCCTGCGCAAGATTTCCTGCCTGAGCTTGTAAAACGCATCAAGCCCTCCGCGGTCGCGATCGAGACCTTTGATTCAAAAGACAATACACTTGCACGCGGCAGCGGATTTTTTATCGCAGCAGATCGCGTTATCACGAACCGCCACGTCATCGAGCGTGCGACGCGTGTCGAGATACATCTGCTCAACGGCAAAAAATATAACGTCCGCGGCGTCTTGGCGGTCGATGGCGAGGGCGATCTGGCGTTGCTGCAGGTGGACGTTCCGCGTGAATTGGCCGTGCCGCTGCCGATCGTAAAAGCCGCTCCGCAAGAGGGCGAGTCGATCGTCGTTATCGGTAATCCTTACGGGCTCGAGGGCTCGGTCTCGAACGGAATCGTGTCGGCGGTTCGTGAAATTTCCGGTTACGGCAAGATCATCCAGATCACGGCCTCGATCTCGCCTGGCTCGTCGGGATCGCCGGTTGTTAACATGGCCGGTCAGGTTATCGGCGTCGCGACTTTGCAGGCCGCTGAGGGGCAGAATTTGAATTTCGCCGTTCCAGCCGAACGTATCTCGCAACTTAAAGTTTCCGAAGTGCAGACATTCTCGTCGCTCGTTGCCGAGACCCAAAAGAACAAACGATCATCAGCCGAACGCCTCTATTCCCAGGGTCTCGCTCAACTTTCGCGTGATGATTACACCCGTGCTCTGCCGTATTTTGAAAAAGCGACCGAGGCCGACCCGAATTACGCCGAGGCTTGGTATCAGGCGGGATATTGTTATGGTGCTCTGAACCGTCACGCCGAGGCGTTAAAAGCTTCGCGGATCGCCGCAAAACTCCGGCCCGAATGGTCGGCGACGTTTATTAATATCGGTGCATCGAGCTATGCTCTCGGCATTTATAAAGACGCGGTCGATGCCTACCGACAGGCGATCCGTCTTGACGATAGCAACGCGGATACGCAGTATTTTCTTGGGTTGACGTTTGGTAAGCTAAGCCGAACGGACGAAGAGATTCTGTCCTATCGCCGAACGATCACGCTAAAACCGGACCACGCGAACGCCATCGAAAAGCTTGGCCTCGCGCTATTCAAACAAAAACGTTACGCCGACGCGGCCGTTGCATTCGAACAGCTCAAACCCTACAAACCCGACGGCAAGACCTACAATTATCTCGGCGAGAGCCTGCTCGAATCCGGCAAGGCCGAGGAAAGCGTCGAAGCGTTTAACAACGCCGTCGGAGCCAACCCCGATATGGACAAGGCCCGCTACAACCTTGGCCGTGCCTACATCAAACTCGGCAACCGCGACATGGCGCAGGTCCAATACGAGATCCTCCGAAACTCCCGCTCCGAATGGACCGACCGTCTGTTTGTGCTGCTAAATCCTTAGATCTGATCCGTCAATCGTTTCTGTCTCGTAGCTCTAACTCGGAGGACATAGACCGTTTTGTTTTGGATGGAAAAGAGGATGCGATAGACATTTCGTTTGTCTCCGCAGAGCAAATGGCGAACCTCGACCTCAAAAGCCGAACTCTCATCGCTTACCGGACATCGCTCGGGCATTTTTGATAACGACGTCACACAACGACTGATCTGCCACAGCCATTTTTCGGCTATGTCCGGATGATTTTCCAGCAACCAAGCGTTCGTCTCAAATATATCGGCTTTTGCCGACGGCGTGATGATGACGTTGAATGTCATTTACGAATGTTATTTTTTGATTCCGCTAGAAGTTGTTCAAATACAAGTTCAGCTGGCTCACCTTTGCCTGCACGCATTTCGGCAATGGCTGGGCGCAAGGCTTCGATGGTTTCTAGACGTTCGGAGATCTCGAGCAGACGCTGATAGCTTGCAGCATCCTGTACGACAACCTCAGCTTTACCGTTAACCGTTAAAACGAGCGGACTACCCGATTTTTTTAACTGCCGCAGAAAATCCGCCGTGTTTCTTTTAAAGTTTGAAAGCGAATCTATTCCGTCTTTTAAGCTGATCATAATTTTCTCAATAACACTAAATTAACATCTAATTTAGTGAATATGAGCGAAAATGTCAAGATGCTTTAACAGCGGTGATGTCACTTACGGCTGTTTTTCTTTCGTTACCACCAACGCACTCAAGAAACTGTCCTGGATCGGTTTGTCGAGGAATAGTTTGGTGTGCGATGTGCAGCCGAGGAGTGACGATGTTGGTGAAAATATCGCGTTAACGGCTGTTTGTTCGTTGGTCTTAGAACCCGGATCCGTGGTCAATAGTGACCGCGCCGTCACGGTGCCGTCGCCCATCGCGAACATCGCGGCTTTGACTTGCTCTTTTTTATATTCTTTACCGCCCGCCGTCTTGATATCTTTTGCATCGACTAGCGTGATCCACGTGCCTTTCTTTTCGTCGCGGATCAAAACAAGCGCGTCGAGCGTGGGTTCGCAGTTGCCGCCGTAAACGAACAGTTGGACGTTTGAGGTTTTCGCCGGGGCATCGAGGGCTAGATGAAACCGCTTTGCCCGGTTTAGAGCCGAAGCAAAATAAGCACGTGCCTGGACGACGGTCGTCCGTGCGAGCAGACGGTCGTCAGCGTTTTTGTCTTTGGGATCGTTGAGTGCTTTTAGCTCTTTTTCACTCAGAACGGACTTGTTGCCGCCGCGCAGCTTGGCAAGGAATTTAGGGTCGTTTATAGCGCCCCAACCGTATTTCTCCCACGTTTTTGGATCATAAAGATCGAGCTTGAGCGGTTGCAGATTTTCGTCCAGAAAACGTGCAGATGCCTGATGCGGCAATACCTGAAAGACCGCGGGGTTTGCCATCACGTCTTCGGGCCGTAGATCGTCGACAAACGGCAGCTTGCGTGAGGCGATGATCGGATAGCCGTTGAGCAGGGCATCGATCGATTTGGCCGAACCCTCGTTTGGCGTGCCAAACATCATCAGTTTATTGATGTGAGCTGCACCTGCCCAAGTCGGTACGGGATTAACGCCATCGCGCGGCAGATCGGCGGTGCCGTACATGGCGGCATAGCGGCCGATGAGCCCGCCCATCGAGTGGGCGAGAATGTCGAATTTTAGGGTTGGCTTGCGAAGCGTCGATTTGACCGCGGCCATTTTCTGCATCAGCAGCCGTGCCGATTCAACGTTGTCGCGCCTCCAGTCGTAAGCGAAAACGTAGAACACATCTGTTGCTTTCGGTTTTTTCCAGTCAGCCTCGGAATAGCCGCGTTCGATGAGCGCGTCGATCAGCTTTTGGTACACCTCGACATCGGGCAGCACGGGTATGTCGATCTTGCGGATAATGTCACCGGCCTTTAGCCCGTCACGGTTAAGCGCGAGGTTTGGTGAGTTTATCGGAAGTCGCAGATCGTCAGTCTTGGCGCGTTTGGCGCTAAACCAAACCTTATCCCCTGTCTTAGCATTTACTATCTCCGAACCGGAAACGCCGGGGATGATGATGACCGGGTCTTTTCCGGTGGTTTGTGCCGCAGCGTCGATGCAAAATATTACTAGCGCTAAAACAGCTATCGACAGAGATCGTGTGTTCAACATAATTTTATGCACGGATCGTAACTGTTGGAGGTGGCATGGCTGCGTCCTAACCGTGACGACGCAAGCGCATGGTGATGCACCTAATAAGATAGCTTATATCGCCCCACAGTTGCTTCATTTATCAGCGTATACAGGATTTGGCTTTCTTAACCGGCGGCAAAAAAGCTAGAATCAGAGCTATAGATATGGAACTTACACTCGCGATAACCGGGGCATCCGGCACGATCTATGCACATCGCACCTTGCAACTATTGGCCGCGAGCGGCGTGGTCGAAAAGATCAATCTGATAATGTCCTCGACCGCCGCGACGGTCGCCCAGGTCGAGATGGGGGTTAATCTCAAAGACCCAAATATCACGCTGCTTAACGAATGGCTTGGCCTGCCGGTCGATTCGCATATCATTCGCTACTGGCGACTAGATAATTTTGCCGCAAAGCCGTCGTCGGGGTCGAACAAACAAGCAGGTATGATAATCGTCCCATGCTCAATGGGCACACTCGGAGCGATAGCCTCCGGTGCCGGAACAAACCTCATCCACCGCGCCGCTGATGTGTGTCTCAAAGAGGGCCGCAGACTCCTGCTCGTCCCGCGCGAAACGCCCTATAACGCCATCCATCTCGAAAATATGCTGCGACTTAGCCACGCGGGGGCAACGATCCTGCCCGCCAGCCCCGGCTTTTACCACCGCCCGCAGACCATCGGCGACCTCGTCGAGCATCTGTGCTTTCGCATCTTGGATCAATTTGATATCCCGCATTCGAAGAAATCGCAATGGACCGGCGAAGAGGTGTCAGAACCGCCAGTGTAAGAAGGGCATACCGCGGTTTTCGTTGCTTTCTTTGCGTCTTTGCGTTAAAACTCTCTATAGTGAAGATCAACTTTATCGAGCTCCATACCATTCGTCTGATCATTGCGGCATTTGCTTTTTTTGTTTGTGCTTCGGGTACTGAAGCGCAAACTCCACATACGCTACAGGGCGAAAAAGCTCTCGAACAACTAAAGGCTGACGGTCGATACGATTCGCTGGTGGATGCTGTCAAAGCGCGTCCACAAAAGGCCGTCCGCGCGGAAAACCCTTTTGGGCCGTTGACCATGAGGCAGACCGAGAAGCTCGTTGCTTCAGACGGCTCTAACAACGACGAGTTTGGCAATAGCGTGTCACTCAGCGGCGATACGGCGGTCATCGGGGCGGTCCTCGATGGCTCTAACCAAGGCTCGGCGTATGTCTTTATACGCAGTGGCGGGGTCTGGGCAGAGCAGCAAAAACTGACCGCCTCCGATGGGGAGCAGGCTGACTTTTTTGGTTTTAGCGTCTCGATCAGCGGGAATACTGTTGTCATCGGGGCCTTTGGCGATGATTCATCCAGAGGCTCGGCGTATATCTTTACACGCAGCGGAACGCTTTGGACCCAGCAGCAGAAATTGACAGCGCCGGACGGAGAGACGGGCGACGGTTTTGGACGCGGAGTATCGGTCAGCGGCGACACGGCCATAATGGGAGCTAATCGAGATGATTCTGCGAGAGGCTCGGCGTATGTATTTACTCGAAGCGGCACTGTCTGGACCGGGCAGCAAAAATTGACTGCATCCGATGGGGCGGCCGACGATCTCTTTGGTTCTAGCGTGGTGGTCAGTGGCGACACTGCAATTGTCGGCGCACACGGCAATGACGTAGAGCTAAATGCCGACCAGGGGGCGGCCTATGTTTTTACACGCAGCGGTAATGTCTGGACCGAGCAGCAGAGATTGACCGCATCGGATGGCGGGGCGGGTGACCTGTTTGGCTTTAGCTTGGCGATCAGCGGTGAAACGGTTGTCATGGGTGCCCTTTTGGACGATCTCGCGGCAACTATTGATCAAGGCTCGGCATATATCTTTAAGCGCGACGGCTCGGTTTGGACCGAGCAGCAAAAGTTGACCGCCTCGGATGGTTCGGACAATGACCAGTTCGGTGTCAGCGTGGCGGTCAGCGGCGATATGGTTGTCATCGGGGCAGCTCGCGATGATCTCGCGGCAAATATCGATCAAGGCTCGGCTTATGTTTTTATACGCAGCGGCACGACCTGGACCGGGCAGCAAAAATTGACCGCATCTGACGGAGCGTCAAGAGACTTTTTTGGCCGCAGTGTGGCGCTCAGTGGTTATAAAGCTTTGATCGGAGCTTATGGTGACGACTCGGTCAGAGGTTCCGCGTACAATTTTGCAAACGGTTGCTCGGTGTCGGGGCGCGTTTCGACAGCGGGCGGCATCGGATTGGAAAGCGTCGGGGTTATCATTGCCGACCCGGCCGGCAAATTACGCCGGACAAGAACGGGGGTTAACGGCCATTACATTATTGAAGATGTTTTGGCGGGGCAAACGTATATCATCTCGGTCGGCTCACGCCGTTTTATATTCAAGGCGCAAACCATCAATGTCACCGATAATCTGACCGGCGTCGATTTTGTCAGTCGGTAGAAAAGAATTTTTAGAAAATACCGCAAAGCCTCCAACGCGCTGAAAATCTCTTATGACCGATTCCATCGAACGTTTTTCAAACCGCGTCGAAAATTACGTCAAATACCGCCCGGATTACCCACGTGAGATCATCGGCTATCTGGAATCGAAATGCGGCCTGACGCACGAGACGGTTATCGCCGATGTCGGCTGCGGGACAGGTATATCGTCGCGACTGTTTTTGGAAAACTGCAACCGCGTTATCGGTGTCGAGCCTAATGCCGCGATGCGTGCGGCGGCTCTGGAATTTCTCACGGAGTTCCCCGAATTTACGACCGTTGACGGCACATCTGACAACACACCTTTGCCGGACGCATCCGTTGATATGGTCGTCGCGGCACAGGCGTTTCATTGGTTTGACGCCGAAAAGACCCGCACGGAATTCGGACGCATCCTTAAGCCCGGCGGCCATATCGTTCTCATCTGGAACGAACGCCAGCTCGACACGACGCCGTTTCTCGTCGAGTACGAGGCCTTGCTCATCAAATTCGCCAATGACTACGGCACCGTCCGGCATGAAAATATCGCAAAACAGGAGCTCGACGATTTCTTTCAAACAGAGTACGGCTCGGCGACTTTTCAAAACGTCCAGATATTTGATTTCGACGGGCTAAAAGGCCGGATGTTGTCTTCGTCATATATGCCAAACGAGTCGGACGCGGTATTCGCTGCGATGATCGAAGACCTACGCTCGCTGTTTGCCAAACACGCCGAAAACGGTAGAATAAGGGTTTTGTACGACACCAAGGTTTATTTCTCACAGGGTTGATTTATGGCAGTAAAAGCAGAAGAAATTCCAGGAATTCGCACCATCTCGGTCGCTCATTCGCCCGATTCGGACGATGCATTTATGTTTTACGGGCTTGCGACAAACAAGATCGAGACCGAGGGGCTAAAGTTTGAGCACACGCTCAAGGACATCCAGTCGCTCAACGAGGATGCTAAGAAAGGCGTCTTTGACGTGACAGCGATATCGTTTCACGCCTACGCGTACGTTTCCGATAAATACGCTCTGCTTCCGCACGGCGCGAGCATCGGCGACAATTACGGCCCGATCGTCGTCTCAAAAGAGCCGCGTGACGCGAGCGAGATCGGTTCGATGAAGATCGCCGTCCCCGGCGAAATGACGAGCGCGTATCTTGCCCTGCGCATCTACAGCAAAGATTTTCAGCACGTCGTCGTCCCGTTTGACGAGATCATCGAAACGGTCCAGAGCGGCATCGTCGATGCGGGTCTGCTCATCCACGAGGGCCAGCTTTTTTACAATCAGATGGGCCTCAATAAGGTGCTAGATCTTGGTGAATGGTGGTTTGACAAAACGACCCTGCCGCTGCCGATGGGCGGCAATGTCATCCGCCGCGATCTTGGCAAAGACCTGATGAAACAGGTCTCAAAACACCTTCATGCCAGCATCGTCTATTCGATGGAAAACCGCGAGGACGCACTCGCCTATGCGATGCAGTTTGCCCGCGATATGCAGCCGGAGCTTGCCGACCGTTTTGTCGCAATGTGGGTCAATGACCTCACGCTCGATTACGGCGACCGCGGCCGCGAAGCCGTCAAACGCCTGCTCGCCGAAGGCCACAAAGCCGGCATCATCCCGCACAAGGTCAAGCTCGATTTTGTCGACTGATCCTGTGCGGCCAAACCTGCGATGGTCAAATTTGACAAACGTTTTCTCCAACGCCTGCGCGTCCCGCTTGGGTTTCTCTTTGCGATAGTTTTTATTCTATTTTCGCGACCAACGCCGCTGCTGCTTACCATCGGCGGAGTCGTGGCGTTTGTTGGCGTTGCGATACGCGGTTGGGCGTCCGGGCATATCCGGAAGGCCCGGGAGTTGGCCGTTTCTGGTCCCTACGCATTTACCCGAAATCCACTCTACGTCGGCAGCTTTATCCTCGGTGTCGGCTTTACCATCGCGTCGGGCGTGTGGTGGCTTGCTCTCATATTTATCATCCTGTTCCTCGGCATCTATTTGCCTGTAATGCGCGTCGAAGTAGGTGATATTCGTCATATTTTCGGTGAGGAATTTGACGAATATGAACGAAATGTTCCGATGTTTTTTCCGCGCCTGACGGTATGGAAGAAAACAAAACAGAAATTTGATTTTCAGCTATACTTGCAATATCGCGAGTATCGGGCGGCCTTCGGAGCCGTTCTGGCAATAGTTGTTTTATCGGCAAAGGCTTACTTTTTTGGGTGAATTGATGAACGCCGTCTTTATCAAAATTTTACTGTTCACAACGGTCGTCTTAACATCCGCGTCGGTGCAATTTGCTCAGCCAGATGCAAAAGACGCCCCAGGCAAGATGTTTGTCGGCGAAATGGGGAAATACGAGGCGCGGTTCAGCAAATTTATCAGCTTTTCGGTCGCGGAGCTGACACTGACCGCCACTCTGGCTCCGAATGGTTCGGATCTCATCATCAACGGTGAAGCAGTTTCCAAGGGCACGCTTATCAAGATCGCTCGTTTTAGCTTTTTGCAGCAGTATGTTTCGACCATCGACCTGAAAGATTTCAGGATCTTAAAAACGACTAAGCACGACGTGCAAAAAGAGCGTGTCCGCGACAGCGAAGCGATCTTTGATTACGGCCAAAAGCGGGTAATCTATATTGAGACCGACCCCAAGGATGCAAATCGTCCGCCGCGTCGCATCGCGTCGGACATCGAGGAGACAATGAATGACATCTCGTCGGGGCTTTTTGCCCTGCGACTATTGCCGCTAGCAGTCGGCAAGCGTTTTGAGATGCCGGTTAGCGATTCAGGTGTCGTTTACAAGATCCCGATCTCTGTCACGGCCCGCGAACTGCTAAAAACTGCTATAGGCAAAGTGTGGTGCTTACGTGTCGAACCTCAGGTGTTTGGCACCGGCCGCCTCATCGAGCAAAAGGGCAAATTAGTGATATGGGTGACCGATGATGATCGCCGGATCCCCGTCAAAGCGCGGATAGACGCATCGATCGGTAAGGTCGAGATCAAGATCAAAGAATACAAAAAGACGCCATAATTTAGGCTAGACCTTGTTAGTTTGACGCAAAAACCGCATACTCATAGTTTGCGGTTTTATTGTTTTATGGAGAAGAAAGTTACAAAAAAGGCCCCGGCAAAAAAGAAAGCAGCAGTTACGGCGAAAAAAACAAGCTCCCCTCCTTACGAAGGAGGGGTGGCAGACGCTTCGTCTGACGGGGTGGTTCTCTCTGCCCCCGAGAAGACGACGGTGAAGAAACCTGCGGTTAAGGCAGTCAAAAAAGCGTCGAAAGACATCGTCCTCGATCCGTTTGCAGAGGTTGTCGAAACGGTGTCGCCGGTCAAAAAACGCGCGGCTAAAAAGGCGGCAGAAAAGTCAGAACCGGGAGCGATAGCGACTGGGTCTCCTAAAAAGAAAGCTATAAAAAAACCGACGCTAGACGCGACTGCTGAGATCGCCACCGTCGATCCTAAGGTCGAGCTTTCGCCAGCTTTCAAAGCTCTCGCCGACGTGAGTATGCCTGAGCTAACACGCGAAAATCGCGCACGTTTGCAGATGCAGACACCGACGCGTGTCTATTTTTACTGGTCGATCAAAGAAAATCCTTATCAATTGCTCAGACGTACGTTTGGCGACGATACGGGCAGCTACACGCTCGTCCTAAAACTGACAAATCTCCGTAACGATGTCGAAGAGATCCACGCCTGTGAGCCTGAGGGCAATTGGTGGTTTAGCGTCGAACCCGACGGCGAATATCAGGCTGAGGTCGGATTTTACGCACCGAACCGCCCGTATTTTCGCATCGTCTATTCGAATACCATCAAAACGCCGCGCCGTAGCCCAAGCCCGCATCCGGCCAGCGAAGCCCGTTGGACCGTTTCGGCGAACAAGTTTGCCGAGGTGCTCGATGTTGCCGGATTTTCGCGTGACGCGTTTGACGTTGCAATGGCCGGCGACGATATCTACGCCGCCACGGACGCGACGCAGACTGCATTCAATACATTCGTCGGTGCAACCCATGACCTAGGCGGCGTCTCCGCCGAAGACATCCGTTACGCAATGATCGCCATCGCCGCCGGTGCGACGCTTGAAGAGCTGCGTTTCCGCGTCAGCCCGGCACTTTTCGCGGTGCTACAGGCAAACGCCGAAAAGCTCAACGCGGGCAAAGCGATGTCAGCCCTTAGCGAGCATTTTGACATCGACGAAGCCGAGTTTGTCGAGGAGGAGTTTGGCTCAGCCGTGTTTGGAGCGAGCCTCGTCAATTTTCCGCGAACGCTAAAAACACGCACTGCGTCGGCAAAATATTCACCGCGATACAATCCGGTGAGTTCGCATAGTTTGCGATAGTTATAGCTTGATTCAGACAGGATGGACAGGATCTATAGGATATTTGAATTTTATCCTGTCTATCTTGTCCATCCTGTTTTAATATACGCATAACACTATGCCCTTGGGATATTTCAGCCTCATCCTCCACGCTCATCTGCCTTTTGTCAGGCACCCGGAATACCCGTTGTTTCTTGAGGAAGACTGGCTTTTTGAGGCCATCACCGAGGTCTATCTTCCGCTAATTTTCATATTTCAAACGCTGCACGAATCGGGCGTAAAACCACGTCTTGCGATGAACGTCTCGCCGCCACTGTGCGAGATGCTGGCCGACGAGATGCTCCAGACCCGTTACACACGCCATCTCGAAAACCTGCTTGAACTCGCACAAAAAGAAGAGCACCGCACGCGAAACGAGGCTCCGGAGTTTAACGCCGTCGCAAAAATGTACGTCGATAATCTGTCGGCGTCGCTCGACCTGTGGAACAACCGCTACAAACGCAATCTGATCACGGCGTTTCGCGAGCTGCAGGACGAGGGTGTGATCGAGATCATCACCTGCTGTGCGACGCACGGTTTTATGCCGCTGATCTCGACGGTCGAAGCTCGGCGGGCGCAGGTTCAGATCGCGGTTGCCAATTATAAAAAACATTTTCACCGCCAGCCACGCGGCATCTGGCTGGCCGAGTGTGCATACGAACCCGGCGTCGAAGACCTGCTCAAAGACGCGGGCATTGCATATTTCATCTCCGACACGCACGCCATACTATACGGCGATCCGCGTCCGCGTTACGGCGTCCATGCTCCGGTCGTCTGCCCCAACGGCACTGCCGTGTTTGCCCGCGATGTCGAGACGAGTCAACAGGTCTGGTCGGCCGAGATCGGCTATCCGGGCAACGACCTGTACCGTGAATTTTACCGCGACATCGGCTGGGACGCCCCGCTCGATCTCATCCGGCCGTACCTCGACGACGACGCCAACCGCAAGCATCTCGGCCTAAAATATCACCGCATCACGGGCCGCGACGTGCCGCAAAATCTAAAACAGCCGTACATCCCGTCGCTTGCGAGAGATAAGGCCGCCGAAAACGCATCGCACTTTATCGGTGAACGGATAAAGCAGGCTCACAAACTAAGAGAAACATTCGAAGGCCATCCGCCGCTCGTCGTATCTCCTTATGACGCAGAGCTTTATGGCCACTGGTGGTTTGAGGGGCCGCAGTTTATCGATTTCTTTTTTAAGAAAATTCACTTTGATCAGGACGAGATCCAGTGCATCACGCCCGGCGATTTTCTCGACGCCGGCCTGCCCATCCAGGTCCAACAGCCCACCGCCTCAAGCTGGGGCGAAGCCGGCTATTACAAAGTCTGGATCAACGAAGGCAACTCATGGATGTACCCCCACCAACACGACGCCGAACGGAGGATGACGATCCTCGCCGATCGGCTCTCGTCCCTCGTCCCTGAACCCTCGTCCCTTGAGGTTCGCATCGCGAACCAAGCCGCCCGCGAACTCCTCCTCGCCGAGTCCTCCGACTGGGCATTCCAGATCTATCAGGGCACAACGGTCGAATACTCCTCCCGCCGTTTCCAGTCGCACATCCAACGCTTTAACATGCTCGCCGCCATGCTCGAGCAAAGCTCCCCTCCTTACCAAGGAGGGGTGGCAGACGCTTCGTCTGACGGGGTGGTTCTCTCGCCCGACCAACTCGACCTCTTGGCCGAAATAGAATCCCGCGACAACATCTTCGCCGAGATCGACTATCGGGTTTATTGTAGTTAGGTGGAATGTCAGAACCGCCTGCGTTAGCGGGCGGCCAGTCTATCAAGGTTCTAGGTGCAGAAACTACTTTCCGAATAACTTACCCAAGTATCCTTTTTTCTCTTCGGGTGGCGGATCTTGTTTCAGAACAAAAACACAGAACTTGCTCCAAAGATCATCACCCGGCCCGTCATACAGACGTTTGGTGCACCAGCCAAAAGGAAAGATTGCCTCGTCACCCATGTAGAGCGGAAATGAATCCGGCCCCATCCCTGGATGGTCACGCTCCCAACGAACTGGACCGACGTTCTTTTCGATCACCTTGACGATATAGGCCGCAAACTCAAATGCAATTCCGTTATAGCCCTCATCATCCTTGGTCTTTTTATATTCTTTGTGTAGCTCTCCCAATACTTTATCGGCCTGTTTGATCGATTCGATAGAATAGTCGAGCTCAATGCCAAATCCTTCCTTGGCGATCCGCTCGGCAAGCTTGCTCATATCCTCTTTTAATTGTTCAAGTTCAGGGGGCATAATGTTGCCATAATAAAATGAAATGTCAGAATGAACAAGTTGAAGCAAGGTAACTCTCAACTCAGTATTTCCACTAAAACCCGCATATTTTATGCTAATATCGCCATATGGACTCACTTAAGCTAGTCATCGAAAGACACTCTGACGGTTTTGTTTCATACCCTTTGGGATTGAAAGGAGTTGTCGTCGGTCAGGGCGATACTTACGAAGAAGCGTTGGCTGATGTCAGGTCTGCGATCAATTTCCACATTGAGACATTTGGTATGGATGCGTTTGATAGCGATTCGCCTGTGCTCGAAGCCTTTATTGCAGAGACACAACTTGCCGCGTAATGTCGAAATTTCCTGTTGACGCTCCAAAGCAAAAGGTTGTCCGTGCGCTCGAACGGCTTGGATTCGTAATCATCCGCGAAAGAGAGCACATCGCTATGGCGCGTGAAAACGAAGACGGCACACGCACACCGTTGACGATGCCAAATCACTCCCTGATAAAATCATCCACACTCCGAATGATCTGCACACAAGCCGGTATTTCGCGCGACGAGTTTCTAAAGGCTTACCAAAATTAAGTAACCCGCAAAACCCGCATTTCCCGTAAAATCCGCAAAATACATCATTTTGAGAAAAGCACGCTTTTTCGTGCAAAATACGTCGATCCCGGAAAAATAGGGTTCTAATTGACGGCACGTTTTTGGTAACGTCTTGGGTCTATGACTCATGACGACACTACCCACGAAGCGCGGCTGCAGCGGATCGACGACTGCCGCAACCTCTATCTAAAATACAACGGAAAAAACCACGAGTTGATCGAACGCGAGATGCGCGAGCTGGGGCACGCGGATTTTCACCGCCGCATCATGTACGACCGTTTCGAACGCGGCCGCCACAGGCCGGGGTGGATCGGGAGCTATGGGTTTAATAGTCTCGTCCGCGAACAGAATTTGAGAAGGGGAGTAGAGGAGGAAAGGAGTGGAGGAGTAGGTGAAGAGCTTGAAACCACGCCGCTCCCCACCTCCTTTACTCCTCCACTCCTCCACTCGGCAAAGCCGGATCTCCCTGATTTCCCAGAGTTTCAAGCCTGGCTACAAACCGTCTCCCCATCCATGGAGTGGGAATGGAAACATCAGGTCTATATCTACAAACGGCTGCGGCGGGTGTTTGATGGCGACTGCAAACGGCTGATGATATTTTTGCCGCCGCGTCACGGCAAGAGCGAACTCGTCACCGTCCGCTACGCCGCCTGGTGCCTAAAACAGGACCCCAGCCTAAACGTCATCATCGGCAGCTACAACCAGCGTCTGGCAAATAGATTTTCGAGAAAGATCAAACGTGTACTAACAGATGATGCGGCGCTGCAAACGTCCCCGGAGGGGACAAATGAAATAGCCCGGGGTAAGGCTGAAAGCCGCGACCCCGGGGTTGATGCGATACACACATCCGACCCTGTAAGGGTCGAACAAATGCCGCACGATGTTGATCCCTTGCAGGGAGCGAACGATCACGGACACTTTCCCGGGGTTGCGTGTGCTTCGCCCACTGACCCCGGGCTATTACATTCGTCACCTACGGCGACAAGAATTGTCTCAGAGGGTGATCGTTGTGATCAGACGTCCTATAAAAATAGATCTGTCGAACCTGACGGATGCCGCTTTGAGCCTGGGGCCGCGCCCGCCAGTATGTTTCCTTTCGCCAAACAACGCCCCGCAAACTCAGAAGCCGAGTGGGAAACTGCCGCGGGCGGTGGTCTGCGTGCGGTAGGTGTCGGCGGTGGTGTGACGGGGTTTGGTGCGGGGCTGATCATCATCGACGACCCGGTAAAATCACGTGCCGAGGCCGAATCGCAAACCTTTCGCGACAATATCTGGGATTGGTTCAACGACGACCTCTACACCCGTCTCGAACCCGAGGGTAAGATCATCCTAATCCAAACCCGCTGGCACGAAGATGACCTCGCCGGCCGCCTGCTCCGTGAAGCAAAAGAAGAAGGCGGCGAGCAGTGGGAGGTGATCTCGCTTCCGGCTATCGCCGAAAGCGGAATTACGAATTACGAATGTCGAATTACGAATGAAGAAAACCCCGAGCCGGAGACGGTCTTTTCTGACTCTGAAAATTCGAAATTCGAAATTCGAAATTTGAAATTGGCAGATCCCTTGGATCGCCTTCCCGGCGAGGCGTTGTGTCCCGAAAGATATAACGAAGAAGCCTTGGGCAGATTGAAACGCAAGCTCGGCTCTTACTCCTTCGCGTCGCTATATCAGCAGCATCCGGTC
This sequence comes from Pyrinomonadaceae bacterium, assembly GCA_041745735.1. Lineage (GTDB taxonomy): Bacteria > Acidobacteriota > Blastocatellia > Pyrinomonadales > Pyrinomonadaceae > OLB17. Next base: position 17,605 of record JBGTII010000037.1, read on the forward strand.
CCGGCGGAGGGCGGGTTGTTTAAGCGTGAGTGGTTTAAGAATATTGTTTCTTTTGCTCCGCCAAATCTGCGTTGGTTTCGCGGCTACGACCTTGGGATCACTAAGGGAGCGGACGCGGATTACACGGCAAGCCTGCGTGTGGCGTTTGACCGCGACGGCACACTGTATATTGACGGCGGGTTTCGCAAGCAGATCGAGTACCCCGAGCAGCGGCGGTATATCCTGGGACGCATTGAGACGGAGCGTGACACCGTCCACGGCATCGAGCTCTCGGCGAACGGGCACGCCGTCATTCAAGACCTGCGAAGGGAAAGAAATATCCAGGGACGCGCCTTTTGCGGGATAAAAGTAAAAGGCACAAAGGTCAGCCGTGCCGTCGCGTGGATCGCCCTTGCCGAGGAGGGACGCGTCCGGCTGGTACGAGGAGCTTGGAACAGCGACTTTGTCGAAGAAGCGTGCAGCTTTCCCTCAGGGACGCACGACGACCAGATCGACGCCGTCTCGATCGCCGTCAGCATGTGCCGCCGCGAACGCAGCCGGTTATATACATTCTAAGTGAGGAATTATTTACGCGGGTTTGAATAATTTACGGCTTAAAGCTATTCTTATTGTTTTGAATCTTGGAGAAAATTATGGTTGAGAAAGGTGTGGAGATAGCTCCCGCGGATGGTAAATTGGGTGTTTTGCTTGTCGGCTTGGGTGCCGTGAGCACTACTTTGGTTGCGGGTGTCGAGGCGGTCAAACGCGGGATCTCGGCTCCGGTCGGCTCGCTGACACAGATGGGCACGATCCGTCTGGGCAAACGCACGGACGACCGCGCACCGCTGATCAAGGATTTTGTGCCGCTCGCAAGCCTCGACGACATCGTCTTTGGCGCGTGGGATATTTTCCATGACAGCGCCTATGACGCGGCGATGAACGCCGGCGTTTTGGACAAAGACCTACTCAATCAACTTTCCGAACCTCTGTCGTCACTCAAGCCGATGGCTGCCGTCTTTGAGCAAAATTACGTCAAACGCATCACCGGCGAAAACGTCAAGACGGGCAAGAACAAGATGGACCTGGCGGAGCAGCTCATCGCCGACATCGCTAAATTCAAATCCGAAAATAATTGCTCGCGACTCGTCATGGTCTGGTGCGCATCGACCGAGATCTACATCGAGGAATCGGAGATACACCAGTCGATCGCCTCGCTCGAAAAAGCGATGTACGACAGCGACCCGATGATCGCCCCGTCGATGATCTACGCATACGCCGCGATGAAATCGGGCGTGCCGTTTGCAAACGGTGCCCCAAATCTGACGGTCGATATCCCGGCGCTTGTCGAGCTTGCCGACGAGACCAAGATGCCGATCTGCGGTAAAGATTTTAAGACCGGCCAGACGCTGATGAAAACCATCCTCGCACCAGGCCTGAAATCGAGAATGCTCGGACTCGACGGTTGGTATTCGACCAACATCCTCGGCAACCGCGACGGCGAAGTGCTCGACGACCCTGAGAATTTCAAATCGAAAGAGGTCTCAAAACTCTCGGTTCTCGAACACATTTTCCAACCCGAAGTTTATCCGGACCTGTACGGAGATTTTCATCACGTCGTCCGCATCAACTATTATCCGCCCCGCGGCGATAACAAAGAGGGCTGGGACAACATCGACATTTTTGGCTGGCTCGGCTACAAGATGCAGATCAAGATCGATTTCTTATGCCGCGATTCGATCCTCGCCGCACCGCTCGCTCTCGATCTTGCTTTGTTCATGGATCTCGCACAGCGTGCCAATATGAAAGGCGTCCAGGAATGGCTGTCGTTCTACTTTAAAGCACCGCAAACCGCGCCGGGACTGTACCCCGAGCACGATCTATTTATCCAGTTGATGAAGCTCAAAAACACGCTCCGCCACCTGCGGGGCGAGGAATTGATCACACATCTGGGACTCGAGTATTACGACTAGGCTGCCGCCTAAACAATCAATAGTTCTTTGATTCCGCAAAAAGTTTAAACTTTTTGTTATTTTCCAGTTGCGCTGGAATTATTTTGTGTGCTAAACCTTAGTACGGTGCGGGCCTTCATACTCGCGGCCATATCTCTGGGCTTAGAACCCTCCTAGTTTACCCAAAGTCCAGCCAACGATACATCTTTTGAAATCATCATTACAGACGACAGACTTGTCGCCGAGATCGCCGGCAAGTTTGGATTGAAAATACGTTCTAGTGCTGAGGGGCAACAGACCTCTCGAGGTAAAGAGATGAAACAGGAATCGGCTAAGAAAAAAGAATCAACGGACAAGGGAATTTTGCTGGATCCCGAGCGCAAGAGCCCTCGGGCGGCAGAATTTGAAGATCGGCTCTCGAGCTTGATCGTCGGCCAGGAACGCGCCGTTCGCCGAATGAGCGGGCTGTTTCAGATCTATCTGGCGGGACTCAACAATCCATCACGCCCGATCGGCACGATGCTTTTCCTCGGGCCTACCGGTTCGGGTAAGACGCGTGTTGTCGAGGCTGCATCCGAAGTGCTATTCAATGAACCTTACACCGTCGTTAAGATAGACTGTGCCGAGTTTCAGCATTCGCACGAGATCGCCAAGCTGATCGGCTCGCCTCCGGGCTACCTCGGCCATCGCGAAACGTCGCCGATGCTGACACAGGAAAACCTCGACAAGGCGCACACCGATGAGACCAAGCTGACGTTTGTTCTGTTTGACGAGATCGAAAAGGCGTCGGATTCGCTATGGCAGCTGCTGCTGGGAATTTTGGATAAAGCGACTCTGACGCTCGGCGACAACCGCCGCGTCGATTTTTCTAAGACCGTCGTTATCATGACCTCAAATCTCGGTGCCCGCGAAATGTCCGAGATGATATCGGGCGGCATCGGCTTTGCTCCGACAAAAACCGACCAGGCCAAGGACGACAACGAGATCGACACCAAGATCTATCGCACCGCACTCGAAGCGGCAAAACGTAAATTCTCACCTGAATTTATGAACCGCATCGATAAGGTCGTCGTTTTCCGCAGTTTGAAAGAACATCACCTTCGCCGCATCCTCGACATCGAGCTGCGATCCGTTCAGGATCGCATCACCGAATCGG
>JBGTII010000038.1:0-23105 GCA_041745735.1 Pyrinomonadaceae bacterium
GAGAGCGGTGTGACGTTCACCGATCCGGCCTCGGCGTATGTTTCTGCCCAAGCAAAGATCGGACGCGACACGGTAATTTATCAAAATGTAACCATTGAGGGCAAGAGCGTTATCGGCGAGGGCTGTACTATTCGGCCGGGAACGCGGATCGTAAATTCGACGCTTCGAGACCGTGTCGAGATACGCGACAATTGCTTTATCACCGATTCTGAGATCGGCAGCGGTTGTGCGGTCGGTCCGATGGCACACCTTCGCGGCCACGCCGTGATGGAGGACGGTTCGAAGATAGGGAATTTTGTTGAGCTAAAGAAAACGCGGCTCGGCAAAAAGTCAAAGGCCAGCCACCTGACCTATCTCGGCGACGCGACCATCGGCGAAAACACAAACATCGGTGCCGGCACGATCACCTGCAACTACGACGGCAAAAACAAACACGAGACCCACATCGGCAACAATGTAAAGATCGGATCAGACACAATGCTCGTCGCCCCGATCACCGTCGGCGATGGAGCCGTAACCGGAGCGGGGAGTGTCGTGACCAAAGATATCAAGCCAAACAAATTAGCCGTTGGGGCACCCGCGAGATCGATAAAAACAATAAACGGTGACAAGTGACGGGTGACAGGTATCAGGAGAAGAGCGTGCGACCTCACGAAAATCTCGAAGTTTGGCAAAAAGCGGTTGAATTCGTCGTTTTGATATACAAGAAGACGAAGCAGTTTCCTTCGGATGAGAAATTTGGCCTAACATCTCAGCTTCGTCGAGCGGCAGTTTCAATTCCGGCGAACATCGCCGAAGGGGCTGCCCGCCAATCTGACAAAGAATTTTTGCAGTTTTTGGCGATAGCTCAGGGTTCGTGTAGTGAAGTGGAAACCGAGCTACTTATTGGTTTGAAACTGGATTATTTGGAGCAATCTGACTACAGGGATTTAAAAGCTGCTGCAGACAGTATTGGTCGTATGTTGGTTGGTTTATCGAAACATCTAAAAAATAGGGTGAAATAGTGTTACAACGACGGAAATTTTCCTGTCACTGTTTACCGTTCACTTGTGACTCAATATTATGTGCGGAATTGTCGGATACGTTGGAAATAAACAGGTTGTGCCGTTGATCATTGACGGCCTTAGGAAACTCGAGTATCGCGGGTATGACTCGGCAGGGATCGCGGTGGTTGATGACGATCACAAGTTGAGTCTACGCCGGGCCGAGGGTAAGCTGCGAAATCTTGAGGAAGCGATCCGTTTGAATCCGCTTGATGGGAATTACGGCATCGGGCATACGCGTTGGGCGACGCACGGGCGTCCGACCGAGGAAAACGCTGACCCGCATCGCGACCAATCGGGTAAGGTCGTCGTTGTTCACAACGGCATTATCGAAAATTACCTGACGCTCAAGGAGCGTTTGCAGGCTATCGGGCATACATTCAACACCGAGACCGACACCGAGGTCGTTGCACATCTGATCGGGCATTACATCGACACCGAAGGGTTGTCGCTTGAGCTTGCGGTGCGAAAGACGGTTAAGGAATTGAAAGGCATTTTTGCCCTGTCGATCATCTCTGTCGATGAGCCGGATATGATCGTCTCCGTCCGCGAAGGCCCGCCGGTCGTGATCGGGCTGGGCGATGGCGAATTTTTTGTCGCGTCCGACATCCCGCCTATCCTTGCTCATACGCGCGACGTGTTTTTCCTTGGCGACCGGGAAATGGCGATCCTTACCAAAGACTCGGTTCGCGTGACGGATTTTGACGGCAATGCCGTCGAGCCCGAGCAGCAGCGCATCACTTGGGATCCGATCCAGGCGGAAAAGGGCGGCTTTAAACACTTTATGCTCAAGGAGATATACGAGCAGCCGCGTGCCGTTCGTGATACCTCGCAAGGGCGTGTGTCGCTGGATAACGGCAAGGTATATCTCGACCCAATGGATATTTCCGACGATGATCTGCGGGCCGTTACGTCGGTCAAGATCGCTGCCTGCGGCACGTCTTGGCACGCGGGGCTTGCCGGCAAATACATGATCGAATCACTCGCTCGTGTTCCGGTCGAGGTCGATTATGCTTCGGAATTTCGTTACCGCGAACCGGTCCTGAGCGAGACTGACCTAATTATCGTCATCTCGCAGTCCGGCGAAACGGCTGACACGATCGCCGCGATGCGTGAGGCAAAACAAGCCGGGTGCAAGATCCTGGCGATCTGTAACGTGCAGGGTTCGATGATCACGCGAGAGGCTGACGGCACGATATTGACGCACGCCGGGCCGGAGATCGGCGTGGCTTCGACCAAAGCGTTTACGGCGCAGATGGTCGCGTTGTATCTGTTTGCGATGTATCTTGGTGAAGTTCGCGGCACTATCGACGAGACGCGAGCGAAAAAGCTTGCCCAAGATCTCGCAGAGTTACCGTTAAAGATCGAGCAGCTATTAAATGACGCCGATTCGATCGAGGAGCTGTCGAAAGAGTTTTTCCGCGTGCAGGATTTCCTATATCTCGGACGCGGCATCAATTTCCCGGTCGCTCTTGAGGGGGCGTTAAAGCTAAAAGAGATCAGCTATATCCACGCCGAGGGCTACCCTGCGGGCGAAATGAAACACGGCCCGAATGCCCTGATCGATGAAAAGCTGCCGGTCGTCGTCATCAACACAAAAGAGGATGGCAACCCAAACAGCGTGCTGCGTTACGAAAAAACGCACTCAAACATCGTCGAGGTAAAAAGCCGAGATGGCATCATCATCTCAGTACTCACTGAGGGCGATACGATGAGCTCCAAAGTGTCGAGCCACGTCATCGAGATCCCCGAAACCAGCGATCTGCTCGGCCCGATCCTCTCGATCGTACCATTGCAATTACTCTCGTATCATATTGCCGTTCGTCGCGGTAGCGACGTGGATCAGCCGAGAAATCTGGCGAAATCGGTTACGGTGGAGTAAAAGAATCTCCTTTTCAGTTGCCTCCAGCTTTAGTTGGATGTGGAGCAAAGTTACATTTTGGGGCTTTAGCCCAACTCTTCATTGAAGATTTGGGCTAAAGCCCTTATTCTTTTAACAACATTATCCTCCAGCTAAAGCTGGAGGCAATTGATATGAAAGCAATAGTTGTAAACGAATTTGGTCCGCCTGATGTGATGAAGGTCGAGGATGTTCCTACGCCCCACCCTCAGGGTACGCAGGTGCTCGTTCGCATTCATGCGGCCGGTGTTAATCCCGTCGATACTTATCTGCGGACGGGGATCCACGCTCATGCTCCAAAATTGCCTTACACGCCGGGTAAGGACGCGGCCGGCGTTGTTGAGGCGGTCGGCGACGATGTGACGAAATGGAAAGTTGGTGACCGTGTTTATACCGCAAATTCGATCAGCGGGACGTATGCCGAATATTCACTAGTCAATGAGGTCGACCTTGGACGTCTGCCGGATAATGTTTCGTTTGGGCAGGGAGCCGGGGTTTGGACGCCGTATGCGACGAGCTATCGGGCTCTGTTTCAAAAGGCCAAGGCGGTCAGCGGCGAGACGGTTTTGATCCACGGTGCGTCAGGCGGTGTTGGTATCGCGGCGGTGCAATGGGCGAAGAATGCAGGACTCAAAGTATTTGGCACTGCAAGTTCAAGCGAAGGCAAAACGCTCGTCGCCAATTGCGGCGCGGACGCGGTCTTTGACCATTCCCAAGAAGATTATATGGACGAGATCGCCAGTAAAGCCGGCGGCCGAGGCGTCGATGTCATTATCGAAATGCTTGCGAATGCGAATCTCGAAAACGATTTCCAAGTGCTTGGGATGTTTGGCCGGATCACTGTCGTGGGCAGTCGCGGTAGTCTCGAATTCACCCCGCGGCTTGCGATGACCAAGGACGCGACGATCTACGGGATGTCGCTGTTTAACTCGCCGCAGTCCGCTCGGGATGAGATCCACGCTGCGATATTTGAGGGATTGAGCGACGGATACCTAAAACCGATCATCTCGCATACTTTCCCCCTGTCCGGAGCCCCCGCATCGCACCGCGAGGTCATCGAGAGCAAATCCGCCGGCAAGATCGTGCTGATCCCTTAGGCGATGACTCCTTTAAAACTATCGAGCGCTTCAAACACCTGCAGAGCATATTTAACATTGCCGAAGGGAGCAGAAACCTGCACACCTTGGATAACGTCCTTGACCTCGGTTAGTGATTCACGGGCGATGAGGATGCCCATCTCGCGGGCGGCTTCTTTGCTGATCTCGGACGCGGCACGCATGCGTTGGAGGATCTCGGGTGTGACGTTAACGCCGGGGACTTCGTTGTGCATGAATTCGGCATTGCGGTACGAGATCAAGGGCCAGATGCCGGCGACGATCGGGATGCGGACGTGTTCGATCAGTTCGAGAAAACGCTTTAGCTGCTCGGTGTCAAAGACTGGCTGCGTGATGGCGTACTCGGCACCGGCTTCGACTTTCCATTCGAAACGGCGGATCTCTTCTTCCATATTAACGGCACCGGGATTAACGCCGACGCCGATCGAGAACGCGGTCGGTTTGCCGATAGGGTTGTTGCCGAGATCGAGGCCGTGGTTTAGTTTGTTGACCATATTGGTCAGGCCGATGGCGTCGATGTCAAAAACGGCGGTCGCATCCGGATACGGCCCCATCTTTGGTGGATCACCGGTGATGAGCAATAAATTGTGCAGCCCCAACGCCGACGCACCGAGCAGGTCGCTCATCATACCGAGCAGGTTGCGGTCGCGGCAGCAGTAATGCAGCACGGCCTCGATGCCGATCTCGCGTTCGACGAGGACGGCGGTCGCCTGGGCGGACATACGCGTCTGGGCACGCGGGCCGTCGGGAATATTAACGCCATCAACACCGGCGTCTTTTAGCAGTCGAATGCTGTCGAGCGTCTTTTCGGCATCGCAGCCCTTTGGCGGCAGGACCTCGACCGAGGTGACAAACTCACCGCGAGCGATCTTTGCCGACCAGCGTGAACGGTCAACCGGATCTACGACCTGAACGTCATCGGGTTTTAGCTCCGCGACAGTCGCGGGCTGTCCGTGAAATGACGCGGCCGAAACGCGCGGGCTGACTGAGCGGATCGATTCGGAAATTAGTTTGATGTGGGTCGGCGTCGTGCCGCAGCAGCCACCGACGAACTTCGCTCCGGCTTGGACAAACCTCCGCGAAAACTCCGCCATATACTCCGGCGAGCCCATGTAAAACTGGCGTCCCTGCACGTCACGCGGCAGACCGGCGTTCGGCTGTGCGGACAACGGCTTGCTGGTAACCGCACGCATTTTTTCGAGGGCGTTGAGGACGTGGTTCGGGCCCATGCCGCAGTTTAGGCCGATGACATCGACGTCGAGTTTGTCGAGAGCGGCGGTAAAGGCTTCGGGTGTCGTGCCAAATGTCGTGTTGCCGTCCATCTGAATGGCAAACTGAGCGACGATCGGCAGATCTGACAGTTCGCGAACGGCTTTGATCGCCTGTTCGATGAGCGGCAACTCAGAGAATGTTTCTAGAATAAATAGGTCAACGCCGCCCTCGAGCAGAGCCTCGACCTGTTCGCGATACATCGCCTTAGCTTCGTCAAAAGAGGTCGGGCCAAACGGCTCCAGACGCAGTCCCAACGGGCCGATCGCACCGGCAACATACGTTTTCTCACCGGCGGCCGCGCGCGCAATACGCACCGAGGCGATGTTGATCTCTTTTAGCTTTGATTCGAGTCCGTAGGACTGCAAATGATGACGAGTCGCACCAAACGAATTGGTTTCGATAATATCGGCACCGGCGGCGATGTACTCCGCGTGCACCTCTCGGACGAGATCGGGGTTGGTGATATTTAGCTCGTCGTACGAGCGGTTGATGTACACGCCCTTGTCGTAAAGACGCGTGCCGACCGCCCCGTCAAAGACATAGACGCTGTCGGAATCGAGTAACTTTCTAAAGTCTTTCATCTGCTTCCTACAAAACCGAATTTCAAATTTGAAATCTCAAAGTTCAAAATAAAAAAGTCTCGCCAAAACAGCGAGACTTTTTCGAGATCGATTTGTCCACAAGCTGTTTAGCGTTTTATTTTACGTGGCCGCAAGTCGCATAACTCACCACGGTGTAAAAAAGATGATGTCCCTTTTGGGGAAGGGTGTCAAGTATTCGACGAGCCTAGCTCGACTTTTTCATCTTGCCGTAAAAAGCGTATCCGGCTTTCGAACCATTTACCGATAGCCGCCAATGCGTAAAATCTTCGGCATTGTCGCAATTGTTGCCGCGGCCCTGAAAGATAAGTGTGTATTTCGTCGGACGCACGATGCCGCTCTTGAACACGCCGCTGCCGCTACCGACCGTCCCTTCGAAAACGAACTCTTTATAAACGATAGGATCGCCCTCGTCTTTGTCGTGAATGTCGATCTTTTTGGTGGTCAGCCTTGCGGGACGCGGTAATGTTAATGTTCCGGTTTTACCCGCTGCCGATTTGATCGTGATCTTCCAAGTGTTGTTTGTAAACGCATCAACCAAGCTCAGATTTTCCCATCCGAGATCGCCGACTCCTTTGATCTCTTCTTCGCCCTCAGTCATGAAAAGTTCGACGCCCGTGTCCATATGCATATCTTTTAAAATGCCTAGTGTGTAGGAATCGGGCGTACTTGTCGAAACCCAATACTGCCCTTTGTCGGCGCAGCAAGCGCACGCAAAAGAAATGGTTGAGGCCGCGAGCATGATCACGACCGAAAAGAGAGCCATCAAAGATCTGTTTTTGTTCATATATTTTAACTGTTGAGAATTCTCACTTTTAAAGATGCTGTGTTCTCTGACCCAAGTTGCACCTTTTATTTTCGTTGGCATTTCCGGCAAAAATAAGTCGAACGACCACCTTGTTTTAACCTAACTATGGGCGTATTGCAATTGCGACAGGGCTCTTTTTCGCGGTCATACACCATCCATTCGTCGCCGCCCGCGCTGAAATACCCGCCTTCGAGGTCTTCAGGGTTGACCTCAAGCCCCTCAGCGTGGGCGATCGCGATACGCAGAACTTCGCGGATGGCCGCGTAAAGGCGCTGGACCTTTTTTGGCGGGACCTTGAATGCGGGAATCGCCGGATGAACACCTGTGGCAAACAATGCCTCGGCGGCGTAGATATTTCCGAGCCCGCAGACCTTTGTCTGGTCAAGCAGAAATTCTTTCAGGCTACGTTTTGAGGTCTTTAACATCGCACTCAAGTATGCGACTGAAAACTCGTCCGAAAAAGGCTCGGGAGCCAATTTCTGAAGCTCTTTTGCTTCGTGCAGTTTCGGCGTATTGACAACTTTCATCAGCCCAAAATGGCGTTGATCGTCAAAGACGAGCCTCTCATCGGTGCGAAAATGAAAAACGGCGTGTGTAAATTTCGGGTCCTCTGTCTCGGCTTGCAGGAGCGAAAACCGTCCGCTCATCCGCAGATGTACGATCAGGGTCTTGTCGCCGCTAAGGTCAAAGAGTATGTGTTTGCCACGCCGATGCACGAAATTGATGGTTGTTTCGCTCAAGTTTTTTGCGAAAGACGCTGGTGTAATGTCCGGCGCGAGCCGCTGTCGTAAAAGGCTGGCGGTGCTGATAGTGCGGCCTCGGACGAGCTTGTCCAGCGCCTTTGAAATTGTCTCAACCTCAGGTAATTCGGGCATTCTATACTTTTGTGTAATCCGTAAGCGTTGTCTTGTCCCCGAGTACTGAGCCCTCTACAACGACCGCATTGCGGCCAATGTGGCAGCTTCGGCCGATCACGGCACCACGAATTTCGGCGGCGCTGGAGATATGAGTATGAGACCAAATGACGGAGTTTTCGACCACGGCTTTTTCCTCGATGTGGACGCCGCTACCTATCACGGAATTGACGATGCGGACGCCGGGTTTGATGACACATCCGTCGCCGATGAATGATGTTTTGTCGATCTCTGCCCTCGTCGCGACGTCGGACGCGTTGGTTTTCTCCAGATCAAATCCTTTGATCTTACGGCTCAAAAAATCGTGATGAGCACTCAGATAATTGGCGGGCGTGCCGATGTCGCGCCAATATTCTTTGCCCATAACATAGGCAAAAAAGTGCATTTTTTTCTCTAGTATCGTGGGGAAAACCTCGTATTCAAACGAGCTGTTGGTGTCTTTTGGTATCAGATCCATGATCGCCGGTTCGAGAATGTAGATACCAGCGTTGATCGTATTCATTTCAAACGTGTCAGTCTCGTCATGCTTTGGCTTTTCGACAAATTTGACTACGCGTCCGTCGCTGTCCGCCTCCGCTAACCCGTAACGCGTCGGGTCGTCGACGCGAACGAGCGAGATCGTTGCCTCCGCCGCTTTTGCTTTGTGAAATTCGATCAGTTTTGCGATGTCGATATTGGTTAGGATGTCGCCGTTAAAGACAACCATCGTCTCACTGATGCCGTCCATCGCAAATCTATACGCTCCGGCGGTTCCCAGAGGGCTGGGCTCGGTGATATATCGCAGAGTGACACCGTGTTCGGAACCGTTTCCAAGTATTTGCTGTATCTTGTCCGGCTGATAGCTCAGGCTGAGCGTGATGTCCCTGATGCCGGCACGCCGCAAAACCTCGATCTGATAGAGCAAAAACGGGCGGTTGACGACAGGGACGATCGGTTTTGGTGTGTAGACGGTGAGCGGGCGGAGCCGTGTGCCCTTGCCGCCTGCGAGGATGAGTGCTTGCATAAAAATAACAAAAAGCGAGCTAAGTTTGAGCGTAAAGAAACTGTGCTGAAAAATCAAAACTCAGGCTCTAAAAGTAGTGTTAAAGATTGATAAACGCTGACAAAAAAGATTGACACTCAAAAGACTGGCATGCTAAATTTAATGTACGGGTTAGTCTCTGATTTGACCTGTGCATTTCTCTCACCTAGGCCCATCACCGGCATCTTACACGGCCGGAGTTTCGATACCCGATAATGAATTTCGATAAAACAAAAGCGATGCGAAGTGCTGAGCGTTACGTCTCGCAGGGTAAGATCCGTGCGGCGATCACCGAGTATCGTACTGTGGTCGACAACGACCCGCGTGATATCGCAACGCTCAATATGCTTGGCGATCTCTACGCCAAAAACTCCGATAAACGCGATGCCGTCCAGTGTTATTTTCAGGTCGCTGACCACTATAACGCGCAGGGTTTTGCTCAAAAAGCGATCGCGATGTACAACAAGATCGCCCGCATCCAGCCCGATTCTATAGAGGTTTCGGCAAAGCTCGCCGAGCTGCACAGATCCAAGGGTTCGCTGACCGAAGCCCGTTCGCATTACACGACACTTGCAGAGCATTATCAAAAGAACGGCCGTCGGCTAGAGGCTCTGGCGATGTTCAAACAGATCGCTTTGCTCGACCCTAACAATACGGACGTGTGTCTGAACCTAGCCGATTCGTACCTGCGTGAAAATCAAAAAGACGAAGCTGTTGAGGCTTATGCGGAAGCGGGTGCGAGATTTGGCCGCCAGGGCCGTCACGAAGAGGCGATCCGCGCGTTGATGCGGGGCTTTGATATCAAATCGACCGATCTGCGTATTCTCGAAGGGATCGTAACGGCTCAGACCGCGCTAGGCCGAGCCGGAAAAGCGGCGTCTCTGCTCGAAGAGATACTCGAAAACGAGCCGTACAACCGCGATGTGCTTTACCTGTTGATCGATTGCTGCATTGATTCGCAAAACGCAACCGCCGCCGAAAAAGCGGTGATCAAACTGGTCGAGATCGAACCGGCAAATTATCCGAAATTCCTCGATTTGATCCGCATCTATCTAAACGTCAACGACCCAGAATCGGCAGCTCGAATCCTGACGATGAGCAACGAATATCTGCTCGCCGGCGGGCAATCGGACGAGTGCGGCAAGTGGATCAACGAGATCCTCGAACGCGACCCAAATCAATTATCTGGCCTGCGTATACTCGTTCGTTACAACACGTGGCTCAACGACGAGACAGGCATCAGGCTCGCTCTTGAGCGGCTGTATTCCGCAGCGTCAACGGTCGAGTCTATCGATGACGAACGATTCGCGCTTGCCGAGCTTGTCATGATCCGTCCGCACGAGACGCGATACCGCGACCGTTTGAACGAGATCGTGGAACAGTACGGGCCGGGCGACCAGCCGGTCAACGACAAAGTGCTGAAAGCGGAAAACGAATCGGAGACGGCGGTTGTTGATACCGCTCATCAGAACGGTCACTCGCCACATTTTGAAGCCGAAACACCTCTCAATATCGAGCGAAACGGCAATGTGCTTGAGGCTCAGATCATCGAGAGTATGTCCGATGTCAGCGGCGGTTATGTACCGCCCGGCGAGGATACGGACGAGCCGAACCTGTCGCACTCCGACGAGCAGAAGATACAGAAAGAGATCGAGAGCATCACTTTCTACATCGAAAACGATTACAACGAGCTTGCTGAAAAGGCTCTCAACGAGCTTGCCCGCGAATACGGCGACCGGCCTGCGTTTGCCGGGCTGCGGCAAAAGATCGGCATGGAGCTGGAGGAAGAGCATACGCCTGTCGAGGCGGTAGAGGTCGTCGAATCCGTTGTGGTTAATACGCTGGGTATCGACGAGATGCGTTCGGAATTTGGACTCGAAGAGCCGGAGACTACCGATGCGAACGACGATTTCGATACGCATTACCACACCGCAGTTGCGTATCAGGAGATGGGCTTGCTCGAACAGGCGATCGCCGAGTTTCAGGACGCCGTCAACCTCACCCAGCCCAACGATGGCACCCGAAGATCTTTCCAGTGCTCCAATTTGCTCGGCCATTGTTTCCTGCAAAACGGCATGGCAAACCATGCGATCACGTGGTTTATCAGGGCACTTGAGACGCCGGATATCTCGGACGAAGAGCATCACGGCCTCTGGTACGAGCTCGCCCTTGCATACCAAGCCAACGGCGACGACGAGACAGCCAACAAATATTTTGAACAGATATACGCCGAAAATGTCGATTTTCGCGACGTCGCCAAACGCGTCAAAGATCTCGTCAGCCAGCACTAAATACAAACATCCGTCATCAAGGTTGTAACTCCCGCTTCATTAGTTAGTGCCGGAACACGATATACGTCTCTGGACAGATCGACCCCAAGGACGGAAACCCGCAAAGACCACGTCCCGATTCGTCGGGATAAGTGCCCGACGCAATCACATTCAACTCAACTAACCAAAAGCCCTCGTCACCACGACTCAACGGGTCGAATCGAACTAATCGGTTGCGGATATGGTTTTGCCCGAGGCCTTTACCTGATTTGGGTGGATCGGTTGCGGAGGCATTCCATCATCGTCGTCGGGCGTCGGTTGGCAGTCTAAGTGAGGCAGCACTCGCGTCGGGTCGTTTCCGAGTTCCGGGGCCGGGCTTTCGGGCGCAGCGAGTGGCGGCGTAACGGCTCCGCCCTCGTTCTCCCAGCGTTCCATCGGTTTCTTTTTAGTGGTATTCACAATGATGTACCTTTATTCAGCGTCGGCCAATTCGTATGATCACGGTCGAACGGATCGGGACAGGCTACCGGTCGCCGGAACGGCCTCGGAATACAAAACGTATACTCCGGTCAGGCGGTCAAGCGCGGCCGGATCGCGTTGCGCAAGCATGGTAATAGCCGGATCGCGGTCCGCGAAGAGCGGTTCTATCTTGGTTCGCTGGTCGGCCGTTAAAAACCCTTTGTCGCCCTGGCCCTGCTCGGCCCGCAACCGTGTAAAGAACTCGCTCAATTCTTGCCGGGCTGCCTCGTATTCGCCGCGTCTTGCGTCGACTATCGACGACGAGAGAAGACCGCGTACCTCTGACATGCTCAACTGGGTCATTGCAGTATCGCGTTCGGCGGCATTGCTTCGAGCCGTCAGCCACATTGGGACGAAGCCGATCAGGAAAGCCGCTAGGACGGCCCCGGCGATCACGCCCCAGTGCTGGAGCTTTGCCTTTATCCGGTCAGTAAAACTTGTATTGTTATCACTCATATTCTTGCTCGTAACCGCCGGACCGGATTTTCTACGATTCCTTCGCGTCGTCTTCCACCTTTTTTTCGGTGTAAAAATCCTGCACTTCGACACTGGTTCTTCCCGTCGGTTGATTTCCACTGGTCGCGCCATCCACCTCGGCTGTAGCCGGGATAGGCTCGAATCCATATCGCGTTGACTTTGCTTTTTCTACGGAGGATTTTTCACCTCTAGAATTTGTATGTTGTTTATTCATAAGATCGCCTCAATTCTTGCTGTTCTCATCCAGTTTTTCATTGACTGCTTCCTGATCCGTTTCATTCTCCGCAGCTGCGAAGGATGTAATCGCATGGCCCGGTATAAATTTCGATCCGTTTCCGAATTCTCTCGCCTCTTGTTCGGCCTTAGCTTCGGTAAAGGTTTGCTTTTGGATCTCTTGGACAACGTCCTGTCCCGGACGTTCGCGGCCGGCTGTCTTGTAATGGTCGGGGTTTACATTATTTTTGCTCATAGTTTTATTTTCCTTGCGATTCTAGATCGCTTACTCTTTGGTAGAGTCCGCCGATGCCGGATTTAGCTCCCAGCGGTCTTCGTCTCGGTCTTCTACCTTGTCGAGAACATCCAGCGACTCATTTCTCTGGTTGGCAATTCCATATGCGAGACCTTTTTCGTCGGCGGTGATATTAGCGAACGCCGCATCCTCGCGACTATTCTCAGGCGAAGGCAACATATATTTTTCTTCGCTCAACTCATTTCCGATCTGTTCGATCTCAGGCTCACCGTGGTCCTCCGAATATTCGAATTCGCGTCTGATCTGTTCCGCTACAGACGGCTCTGGCTTTTTGTTTCCCTCTGCCGACTGGTTTGTTGACGACGGGTTCTTCTCATCATTCTTTTCTGTATTTTGCATAATTTGATCCTAACTAGAAGGTTAGATAGGCGTTTCTCACTGAGTTTTAACTCTCGTATTCTTAATAGGTTGTCTAACGTTAATTATGACATTCCAGAGCCGTTCGAGTCTGTGTGCTGTCGCACAAAAATCCAGCGGGTCGGCAGGAATCAATCGGGGGCCAAGCCAGTTCAATTGAGTCAGACCAACGAAATTGCGACTCAAAACGAAAATCGCAGAATCGTAGTTTCTGACACCGATTCTTTTTCCTCAGAAATTTTGTCGCCAAGCATAAGTGTTTGTCGGCGAAAAGCTAAAAGCGTTATACTTTGACGGTATGGTTGAAAAGCTGACCGTCATTTTCTTTGTGATCTTGTGCGTTCTACTTGGGGCGTATTTGATCTTTTCGCCTTGGGATCTTCTGTTTGGCCCGTGGGCTGAGAATTATCTGCTGGTTTTCTTGACGGACAAGACGGGTGCCCCTGTTATTCAAAAAGCGGTGGCATCGACCTGGTTCCGCGGAGCGGTCACGGGCCTTGGAGTGCTAAATCTGCTTATCGCTTTTTGGGAAGTAATGCATTTTGAACAAAGCGTTACAATGCTGCAGGGCAATCCCCCCCAGGGCGAAAAGTGAGCCTCGACCTCGCCAACCCCATCATCTATCTCATTACAAAAGGCGATGCTACGCCTGCAAATTTTGACGACGCGAGCCGTCAGATACTAGGTATCGTCAGCGTTGCAGTTGAGGAAAATATCCCTCTCGTCCAGATCCGCGAAAAATATCTGACCGCGAAATTGCTGTTCGAACTCACTGCCAAAGTAGTTGAAATAACCAATGGGTCAACGACACGTGTTCTGGTCAATGACCGTGCCGATATCGCTGCTGCGGCGCGAGCGAATGGGGTGCATCTGACATCGCTGTCGCTGTCGGCGGAGGTTATCCGCGAGACGTTTGGCAGAGAGTTTATTATCGGCGTATCGACGCATGGGATCGATGAGGCCGGAAGAGCTGTAGCCGGCGGTGCTGACTTTGTTGTTTTTGGGCCGATCTTTGAAACTCCGGATAAAGGTGCGGCGACCGGGCTCGTAGAACTGAGCGAGGTTTGTGACAAGTTAAATGCATTCCCGGTTCTCGCTCTTGGTGGTGTTGATCGGGAAAACTATCGCTCTGTCTTAGACGCCGGAGCCAATGGGTTTGCTGCGATCAGATCGATGAATGATCCCACCGAACTTCGCGGAATTGTTTCGGAGCTGTGATCAAACATAGCTAATAGCTTTTAGCTTACATCCATATTTCAATTTTATGTCGCACAATGCCATGCCAATTTGTTTAACTATCGCGGGGCTCGACCCGTCGGGCGGAGCTGGTATTGTTGCGGATATCAAGACATTTTCGCGGTTTGGCTGTTTTGCGTCGGCGGCTATCTCGTCTGTGACTTTTCAAAATACGATGGGCGTTTTTGGCGCCGAGCATCAGACGGCCGATTCGGTCAGAAAGCAGGTCGAGGCCGTGCTGGACGATTACGAAGTCGCGGCTGTTAAGACCGGGATGTTACCAACCCGCGAGATCATTGAGACGGTTGCCGATATCATTGCGGAGCGAAAGTTGAAAAATGTCGTTGTAGACCCGGTCGTTCGTTCGACATCGGGCTATGACCTGATCGATGATGCGGCTCTCACAGTGTTGATAGCTCGCCTATTTCCGTTGGCTGATCTTATAACGCCAAATATCCCCGAGGCCGAGCGTATCGCCAAAATGGTCATTACTTCAGCCAAAGATATCGATAAGGCAGCAGAGATCATGCAGGGGCTCGGGGCGGGGAATGTGCTCATCAAGGGCGGACACATGACCAATGCAGAGGGCAGAATGCAAAATGCAGAATTAAGGGCGAGAGATTACCTATTTACTGGAAGTGGAGTTACGCTTTTTGAGGCGGAGTTTATTGACACCACGGCAACGCACGGGACCGGGTGCACGCTGGCGGCGGCGATTACGGCAAATCTTGCGTTAGGAAAGGATCTGAGAGAGGCGATGTCGATCGCAAAGGATTTTGTTCGCGAAGCTATTCGCACGGCACCGATGATCGGCCGAGGCAATTCGCCAATTAATATCTGATTATTTCGCGGGTGTAAAGATCGAGGGGCTGACATAAGTCACGCCAAATGTGATGCCGGTACGCGGGCTAAATCTTGTTAGGCCAAACGCCGCCGCGGTATCGAACCGCAACCCTGAGGCTTTTATTTGTGCTCCGATCCTAAATTGTCCGATGCTCTCGGTGCCCAGCGGTGCGTTGCCTTTGCGGGTATTGTGTCGGCCGTTGATCTCACTGACGATATTGACGTAGTCAGTCGCACGGAAAATGCCTGCCAATCCGTACATAAACAGGTCGTTTTGCGAAAAATTTGACAGCGGTGCCGTCATGATCAGCAGGCCGATATTGCCCATCAGCTTAAATTTCGGAGTTTTGTTTCTCAGGTCGCCAAAAGTCTTTTGCATCAAGATCTTAGAAAAGATATTGATCTGATTTGTGCCGATCCCTTTTGTCTGATTGCTGTTTGGCATCACATAGCCAAATTTGAACCCGAGTGCTGGCAGACGCTTTGTTTCATTTCGCAGCTTGACCTTGGCTGAGACTGTAAAATCGTCAAAGTCATTTGTTGAATTACTCGATAGCACTAATGGTATCGGCGTAGGGCCTTGTGAATTGATGGACAAATAGTTTTGCAGCGTGCCCTCGATCTGCAATTCGACGTTGGACGCAAAACCCGTTTTGAGACGGATGTCCCCGACGCGGGTCAGATCACCCGTAAGGCCTGAGAGCGGAAATTTTGCATTTTGAAAAAAATCGACGCCCGCCGATATTTCGACCGAGCCGGGCGGAGTAATATCGACATCGTCTGTGAGCAGCGGCCGCTGCTGCCCGAGCGAGGCATAAGCCGCCGCGAGAATAATGACGAGAGTTGGTATCAGCCGCTTCATAAACCCAATTTTGGCACTAAAGACTAATTTTGTAAATCAAATACCGTGATTATCCGATTTGCGCATTACGGGCTAAACTTGCCAAAATGTTTTTGGCTGTCGACACGAGTTTTAATGATCGCGAGAAAATTTGTCATCAGCGGTGAGGTGCAGGGCGTCGGATTTCGCTATTTTACCCAGCGTTCAGCCGCCCGCCATCAGGTTCGGGGATATGTAGCCAATCTCAAAGACGGCCGCGTCGAGGTGCTCGCCGAGGGCATTGAAAAGGCGGTAAATAATTTCAGGCTCGATCTCGCGGCCGGGCCGACACACTCGCGGGTCAGCAATATCGAGGAACTTGTAGTTGAGCCAAGCGGTTTATATACGCAATTTAGAATTGAAAGATAATAATGGAACACCTAAGAAGCCTTATTCGCGAAGTGCCTGATTTTCCAAAACCGGGAATCAACTTTTACGACATCACGACGCTATTGATCGACCCAACGGGGTTGAAAAATACGATCGATGCTCTTGTCGGCGAAATCCCGCCGGGACATATTGATACAGTCATCGGCGTAGAGTCACGCGGCTTTATCTTCGCTACGCCGCTTGCTTACCAGATCGGTGCAGGTTTTATTCCGGTTCGCAAGCCAAAAAAGCTGCCCGCAGAAACGGTATCGATGTCATACGAGCTTGAATACGGTACCGATACGCTCGAAATGCACAAAGACGCGGTCGGCCCGGGCCATCGCGTTTTGATCGTCGACGATCTGCTCGCGACCGGCGGCACCGCAAGAGCGGTCGTCGATCTGGTCGAAAGCGTTGGCGGTACTGTCGCCGGATTGCTGTTCGTCGTCGAACTCGATTTCCTCGGCGGCCGCAGCAAGTTTGACGGATATGACGTCAGGTCGCTTATTCATTACGATTCGTAATTCGAAATTCGAAATTTGAAATTTCAAACATTGGTCCCGTAGCTCAGCTGTATAGAGCGTCCGCCTCCTAAGTGGAAGGTCGGTGGTTAGAATCCACCCGGGATCACCATTTAATTAATTAGATATGAAAATTGCCGGCATTTTCGCTGCGTTGTTTTTAGCTTGTATCGCGGGCGTCGGACAAACGACTGAGCGTTGGAACGGGCTAGTTCTCGATGAGACAACACCGCTGCAGGCGATCGCATTGTTTGGAAAGCCGCGTCTGGACAGGGATTCGGCGTTGCATGTTTATGACATCCAACCTCTGTTATCTGCTGACACCGCCAAGCGAAACTTTCAAACTCTCGAATGGGAAAACGTACAGGGATCCAAGAGCATAATGCTCACGTTTTCGGCCGATGATAAGTTGCTGATGGTTTTCGCCTCCTTTGAAAATGAAGGCACCAAATCGCTCGAGAGCCTTTGCGGCGGCAATTGGAAACCGGCGGGTCAGAGTCTCGTGAACGACTTTCGGGCGGAGATGTCGTCCACCGCCAAACCAGGCTCGACGACGCCAGTTACAAAAATGGTGTATAAAGTTTTTGCGTTGACGCCCCGTGCATTCTGTACCGGCTATATCATTAATGAGCCTAAAACGTCCGCCGTTCTACTGCCCGCAATGGCAGCATTTCCCGGTACGCTCTCGGATATCACCATCGTGTCGCGAGCGGTCGAGGCAAAAGCAAAGCCCAAGGCTCCTGTAAAGAAATCGTCGGGCAAACGCTAATAGGTTTGTCACTTTTAGACCTTTTGCTTACCGTTTTTGTGGAACCCCGCGGCGAATAGACCTTTCTATTAAGTGAACGGAAGCAAAGCGTGTAAGAGCACAGTGGCATACATCTATCCACGGTGACGAGCGCTAGAGGTCTGTTCATGATCTCCAAACGACTAGAACCGCATTGTTGCGAGCAATGCGGTTTTTTATTGTGTAAGATTAGGAATAGATGAGTAGACAGAGTGCGATCAGCTGGCTAAAACAGACAGAATTTACGGCTGATTCGTATAAGAATCAACGCGGGCATGCTCTAGTGATCGCGGGCTCAGCGAGCTATTCCGGGGCGGCGGTTTTGTGTGGGAATGCGGCGATGCGTTCGGGGGTTGGGTTGGTTACGGTTATGACGCCACGGTCGGTGAAAGACTCGGTTGCTTCGAGGGTTTTGCCGGAGGTGATGGTTCGGGGAGCTGCTGAAACTGAAAGTGGCTCGATCTCAGAAAAGGCTTTTGACGAGCTGAGAGATCTATTGGTAAAAGCAGATTCAGTAGCTATCGGCAGCGGGATCTCGCGGGACGCAAGCACTAAGAAATTTGTGGAAAAGGTGATCGAAAATCGGCGTCAGCCGGTTATTGTCGATGCTGATGCGTTGAATTTGCTCTCGCCGTTTTCATCTAACTGGCCGCCCGCTAACGCAGGCGGTTCTGACTTCATTCTCACACCGCATGAGGGCGAATTTATGCGGCTGCTTGGGACGGGCGACAAAGACGCGATCAAAGATCGCGTCGCCGCTGTGCGTGATTTTGCGATGAAGCATCGAGTAATTCTTGTTCTCAAAGGTGAGCGTGTTTTGATCGGCTCACCGGATGGCCGCGTGGTTGTGAATCCGACAGGGAATTCGGGGCTTGGGAAAGCTGGGAACGGCGATACGCTTGCGGGGATTCTTTCCGGGTTCGTTGCCCAGGCCGTGCAATTTAGAATAGATATTTTTGAAACCGTCGTCGCAGCGGCCTATGTCGCCGGGATGGCGGGGGATATTGCCAAGAAGAAATACGGAACGCGCGTCATGACGGCGTCGGATGTGCGTGAATGTTTGACTGAGACTTTCGCGGAGTTGGCAGGGAATTAAGACAGGATGAACCTGTCAACTTTTTGATGGACGAAAGAGAAACAATATGTAAAACGCCCGACGATACGTTTGCCTTAGGCGAGAGTCTCGGTGCGACTCTAACGAGCGGCGATGTTGTACAGCTGTTTGGCGGGCTCGGTGCGGGGAAGACTTTGCTGACAAAGGGCATGTTAAATGCGCTTGACTATGATATTGACGAGGTTACAAGCCCGAGTTTTACGCTGGTAAACCTCTATAAAACGGCGAAGCTTGATGTTTATCACATCGATCTTTGGCGATTGGATGGTGGTATTGATGTTGCTCCGGCAGTTGGGTTGGAAGAGATCCTTGAAAATGAAAACGTCGTGACGATCATTGAGTGGGCGGATCGGTTGGGTGAGTTGCGGTTCCCCAACAAAACGATCAAAGTAACGATCGAGGGCGACGGTGACGAGTCGCGGCGGATCGCGGTCGAGCGTAACAATGCGTAACATTTACGTAATTAAGATTTAACATCGAAATTCTTTCTTATGGCGGCGGCATCTCTTATAATCTAGCCCGCCCTATATGACTCTAACGGATACGAAAAGCTCAAGATCAAATAAAAAAGCCGAGACCGTCGAGCAAAGTTCTACCGAGGTGGACAGCAGGACGCTCTTTAACCGTGAGCTGAGCTGGCTCGAATTTAACGGCCGTGTGCTTGATGAAGCGACCGACGAGAGTCTGCCCGTGCTCGAACGTCTAAAGTTTCTATCGATCTTTTCGACGAATCTAGACGAGTTTTTCATGATCCGCGTTTCGGGCCTCAAGGAACAGATCGCCGAGGGTATCGGCGAGACATCGCCCGATGGGCTGACGGCGTCAGAACAGCTCGCTGAGGTTTATAAACGCTTGCGTCCGATGTTGAAACGGCAGGTGTCTTTTTTGACCGAGAATGTTTTTCCCGCACTAAAAAAAGCGGGCATAACGATCGAACCATATGCTGGTTTAAACGTTAAAGACAAACGTCTGCTCGATAAATATTTTCGGAATAATCTGTTCCCGATCCTCACGCCGCAATCGGTCGATTCGTCGCATCCGTTTCCTTATATTTCGAATTTGAGCATAAACCTCGGGCTGTACATCGAGCCCGACCGCACCTTTACCCAGGCCAATCTAAAACATCTTTTCAAACAAAAACGGTTTATCAGGATCAAGTTGCCTGCAACGGTTTCGCGTTTGATACCGATAAACGAAAAAATGTGCCGCTATGCTCTGCTCGAAGAGGTCGTAGCAGCAAACGTCGCCGAACTGTTCCCGCACATGAAAACGAGCGAGGCGTTTTTGTTTCGTGTTACGCGGGACGCTGATATTGAGCTTCGCGAAGACGAGGCCGGCGATCTGATGCGAACGCTCGAACGCGAATTGCAGCGTCGCCGCGATCGTTTTGCCGTGAGATTAGAGGTGGCGGCGGCAATGCCTGAAAAGATGGTCAAACTGCTCACGGCGGGCACCGGTCTCGCCCCGGAAGAGATCGAGCGGGTTGCCGGTTTCGTCGATATTCCTGATCTGATGCAGCTTTATGGTTCGGACAGGCCGGAATTAAAGGAAAAGCCGATCACGGCAGTCGTCCCGGCACAGCTGCACAAGAAAGACGATATTTTTGACGTCATCAAGAAACAGGACGTGCTGCTACACCATCCATATACGACGTTTAGTACCGTGTCGGATTTTATCGCAGAGGCCGCGGAAGACGCGAATGTTCAGGCGATCAAGATCTGCCTGTATCGAACAGGTAAGGATTCGCCGATCGTTAATTCGCTAATGCGTGCTAGCCGTTTGGGCAAGCAGGTGACGGCTCTCGTCGAGCTAAAGGCACGATTTGACGAGGAAAATAATATTGAATGGGCGCGCCGGCTGGAGAACGAAGGCGTCCACGTCGTTTACGGCATCAGCACGTTAAAGACCCACTCAAAGGTTCTGCTGGTCGTAAGACGCGAAAAAGACAAACTCGTTCGTTACGTGCATCTCGCAACCGGAAACTACAATCCGATAACCGCAAAGATCTACACCGACCTCGGCCTATTGACCGCCGACGAAGAGATCGGCGAAGACGCGAGCAGCTTGTTCAACTTCCTGACCGGCTACTCACAGCAGCATAAATATAAACGCTTGATCGTCGCTCCGCTCAATCTTCGCGAACGCCTGATCGCTCTCATTCGCCGTGAGAAAAAACACAAGCTCGCCGGGAAAGAAGCCCGGATAATTATTAAGGCCAACAGCATCACCGATGTCGAGCTTATTAATGAGCTTTATTCGGCATCACAGAGCGGTGTTGAGATCGATATGATCGTTCGCGGCATTTGTGCCTTGCGTCCCGGTGTTAAGGGGATGTCGGAGAATATTCGTGTTCGCTCGATCATCGGCCGCTTTCTCGAACACAGCCGGATTTTGTATTTTGCGAACGGTGGCGGCGATGCCGAAGAGGTTTATATCGGCAGTGCGGACCTGATGCACCGCAGTTTTGACAGCCGAGTCGAAGTCGTGACGCCGATCCTCGATCCGGAGATCAAAAGCTACTTGAAAAACCAAATGCTTGAGGTTTATCTAACAGACGAGGTAAATGCCCGTATTTTGAATCCGGACGGCAGTTACAAAAAACTTGCAGATAGAAAAGGCGGCGGGTTTGATTCGCAGATGTCCTTTGTCGGAAAGACCGATCTGGGTTAGACGGCCTTAGATTTGTCAAATCTCGACTCGAAAACACCATTTACATCTTTACCGTATTTCAAAGTAAGCCGCGGATAGCCGCGTGCCTCCGTTGCGAGTTTATCGGCTCCGAGCTGTTTCTCGACCGCGAGAATATCGTCGATCGAGCCCTCGATCTCCATATAATAACCAAACGGCAGCTCGTCTAGCACGACCTCGACATTGCCGAAATGCCAAGCCTTACGGTGCTTTTCGTAAATGACAGAAAGTTTGTAGCCCAGCTTTTCAATAATGCTCTCGGTCGCGTTTACGTCGGAAACATCGGTCTCAAACTCGATCTGATGTTTGAAATCGTTCTCGGTCGGAACTTTCTCTTTGTAGGTCAGAGTCGTGCGGGTGTCGGTTTTGCGAAGCCTTAGCACCGCCGCTTTCCCATCAAGCAAGCCGCCGCGATGCAGATAGTTCTCTTCAAATGTTTCGTAGGCAAATACGGCGCCCAGTTCGCCAAGCCGTGCCGACAGATCGACGAGGCGTTTTTTATCTATCTGATATTTTTTTTCAATTTCGATAGCCATTATTGGTTATTCATCCCGCTTGTTTGAGCCTTTAAACTCAATTCTAGAGTATAAGTTTACGCTGGACAAATCGAACGGTTTTGACGCCTGTCGCTTGACTAAATCGGCCTATTACTGAATACTTGAAAAAAAGGTCAGGATTTGTGCCGGCCGAAATATTAGGAGTAAATACGAACTTATGCCATATCCAGAAACGATGATCTACGGAATGCGGGCCGAGCTTGCAAACCTTGGAATTGAAGAAGCAAAGACGACTGAGGCGGTGGACGAAGCGGTCAAAAACACCGACGGCACGCTAATGGTCGTTGTAAATTCAGTGTGCGGCTGTGCTGCCGGCGGCGTTCGCCCGGGCATCGCGATGGCGCTTGCTAATTCGCCAAACAAACCTGATCGTTCGATCACCGTGTTTGCCGGAGCGGATATCGATGCGACAGAAACGGCCCGCGAATACTTTACCGGCCACATGCCGTCGTCGCCGTCGATCGGTTTGTTGAAAAACGGCGAGCTCGTCCAGCTTTTCGAACGCCGCGATCTCGAAGGCCGTCCGCCGCAGATGATCGCACAGGCGCTGGTCAAGGCTTTCAGCGCACATTGTGCAAAGACCGAAGCCGCGAATAACTAACGCGATAACAAATGTCTATTTTAAAACCGCTCCAACCGGGGCGGTTTTTTATTTGTTGCGTGCGGCGGGCGGTAACCGATAGAATAGTAGTAGCAGATGTCTATCAACCAACGACAACACATCCGGTTTTCGCTCGATATCCCTGCGATCATCTACTCGAAATTCGGCGAAAAACAACTGACGCGGCTGCAGCAGATCAGCATCGGCGGCTGTTTTACCGATTGGGATGACAGCGTGCTGATCGGTGATGAGTTTCGGATGGAGATCGAGCTGCCGAATAAAAATTATCTACCGCTCCATTGCAAAGCCCTTTACCTGTTTGAACACACAGGCGTCGGCGTCAAGTTTGTCGAGATCACCAAATTCGAACAGTCTCTGATCTCAAAGATAATCGCCCACAAACTCGAAACCGAAGGCGTGCCGCTCCAGATAGATCCATTCACTTTGCCCCCAACATTTGTCGGCGACGACCCGAGCCCGCGCATCACCGACATCCGCCAAAAACGCGACGCCGTTCTCCAGCACATCATGTCCGGCGGCGATGCCTATTAGAACAACTCATCCATTGCCTGTTCGAGGTTTTTGACGCCGACGAGGCGTAGCCCCAAGAGTTTTTCGAGGCCTTTTTTGTTTGATTCGGGCAGGATCAGCTTTTTGAAGCCGAGGGTTTGGGCTTCGCGGGCTC
>JBGTII010000039.1:0-6190 GCA_041745735.1 Pyrinomonadaceae bacterium
ACCTGCTCCATCGACGCAAAATACGGCGAATAGCCGACGACGCTGCCCGTGCCAAGCGACGCTGACTCAGATTTAGTGTCAAAATCTTTTGACAGGCCAAAATCTAATAGCACGATGTGATTGTCATCCGTCAGTTTTAAATTCTCAGGCTTGATATCACGGTGGATGATCGGCGGCTCGTGCGAGTGAAGATAATTTAACGCGTCCAGCAGTTGATCCGCCCAAAACATCACCCAGCTTAGCGGAAATGGCTTTGCCGCGTTCTCAAGCCTTTTCCCGACATCGTCGCCGGAAATATGCTCCATCACTAGAAACTGGTCGTTGCCCTCTATAAAATGATCAATGACCTTTGTAAGGACCGGATGCCGCAGACGTCCCAGGATCTTGGCTTCGCGCTCAAATGCCGCCCCGAGCTCAGGGTTTTCCTTGAACATCGTCCGCTTTAACGCGACCGCGCTGCCGAGGCGTTGATCGACCGCGAGGTAGACCTCGCCCATGCCGCCTTTTCCGATCATCTGCACGACCAGATAGCGGTTTTGGATCATTGAATTTGGTGCAATTTGTTTCATTCTCAGCCTTATTACCTTGCGAAATTATCCGATCTTCAATTTATCAGGCGACAGGATCGCCGGCATTCCTTTGTGCTGAAAGCATGGTGCATTTCCTTTTACACGTCGCGAACACGGCGTTCCCTTTTTGGTCTCGGCCCCGCAATGATAGCCGATCTCTTCTGCCGGTTTTTGCACTGGCTGCTGGTTTGCCGGCGACGATACCAGCGCTCGCGGCACCGACATCGAGCTTTGCGAATCTGACGCACGGGTTGTTTCCGTATTTGCCAGTTGAGGCGGCGGCGGATTGACCGCCGGTGTCTGACTTGCCTGCTTCGCCGCTGGTTTTGTTACCAACGCGGTTGCGTTTGACGACCCGCTTCTCAAATAGCCGCCAATGCCTAATATCCCGATCAAAACCCCGCCCCCAACTACTGCTCTTGGTATCAGATCCTGACCCTTAAATTCTGATTCGCAAACCGGGCAAAACCTACGGCTCGTGAGTATGCCCCAATCGGCACGCTCGACTTTCTCTCCACAGTTTGCACAAAAATTCGGACGAAAAAGCATTCGTTTTCCCCACAACGTACGCCGTTCGACAATGAAACTGCTCTGGACAACCGGCACATTTCGAAGTTGAAAAGATTATAAACCATAATTCGTGATCTGTTAAGGCATTAGACGGTAGCCGCGTGCAACCGTGTTTCGATTCTCGGCGTCAAATTGCTAACATTTCGATATGAGCTTGTCCAAAGCGATATTCCTCGTTACATCTTTACTCTTCGGCATTCTGAGCGTCGCTGCGCAGGATGACGATCCGATCCGCGTCGATTCGTCTATCGTGCGGCTAAATGTAGGTGTTGTCGATCCGCGTGGCCGCCCCATCTTAAGTCTTAATAAAGACAGCTTTGATCTTTTTGAGGATGGCGTAAAACAACAGATAACCAGATTTGAGCCCACCGAGGCTCCTTTTAGTGTCGTGATAATGCTAGATATGAGCGGCTCGACGCTGGGGTTTCGGCAGGTGATCAAACAGTCCGCGGTAAGATTTATTGACGCTCTTTCGCCAAACGACCGCGTCGCCGTGATCGAGTTTTACGACAAGATAAACTTGCGTAACGATTTCACGACAGATCACGGTATCATCGCAAACTCGATCGCCGTCTCAAACGGACGCGGCAAGACACAGCTCTATAAAGCTCTCGATTTTGCGCTCGACAAACTCTCAAAAGAAAAAAGCCGTCGCAAAGCGATCATTGTTTTGACCGATGGCGTCGATTCCGATATTCAGAATATCGACCGCAAATCGCTTGAATCGTTAAAAGAGGACCAGATCGCGACCGCCATCAAACCCGAGACCAGCGAGATTCTTACCCGCGTCTTAAATCGTAGCGATGCACAAGGCGTGACGATATATCCGCTCGCCTTGCCGACCGGTGACCCGTCACGACTGGCGGACCCGACGCCGCGTCAGATAGCGATGTTTAAAGCCTCGCGAACAAGGCTGCAGATCGTCGCCGACCGCTCGGGCGGCCAACTCAATTCGATCAACCGTCTCGAAGAAATGGGCCGACTCTACGCACAGGTCGCTGCAGATATGCGAACCCTCTACACGGTCGAATACAACCCCTCAAATGATAAACGCGACGGCAAATGGCGTGCAATAACTATTGCCGTCAAAAACTCCGATTATATCTCCCGCACGCGCCAAGGCTACTACGCTAAATAACCGGGAAACTTGACACTTTGCCCGCCGCTTTGTAGTCTAACTATTCGCTTTTCGCGCACCCGTAGCTCAGCTGGATAGAGTACTTGACTACGAATCAAGGGGTCGCATGTTCGAATCATGCCGGGTGTACCATCTTTCTAAAAAAGGCAGCTCTTACGGGCTGCCTTTTTTCGTTATTCAAAACAATTTGTCCAACCTTACGTAAAAAGCTATATTCTAAACAACAACGAGAGGAGAACCCAGAGAAATATTATGAAAGTACTTTTTAGCGTAAGAACTGCGGCTGTGGCGCTTATTGCCATAGCGGCTTCGATATTTATGACAACCAATAGCGATACCACGACTAATGCCGCGCAACCCTCGGTGGCAAACCCATTAACCGAGAAATGGATCGGCCCGTATGGCGGCGTGCCGCCTTTTGACAAGGTCAAAGTATCGGATTTTGAACCTGCTCTTGAAGCTGCGATGGCCGAGAATTTGGCGGAGATCGACGCGATCGCCAATAATAAAGCCGCTCCGACCTTCGAAAACACGATCGCTGCAATGGAAAAGACCGGCCACACTCTCGACCGCGTCTCAACGATCTACGGCATTTGGTCAGGTAGTATGAGCACCCCAGAGATGGAAGGCGTGAACACGCGAATGGCTCCAAAATTGGCAGCCTTTGGAGACAAGATCTCGCAGAACGAGACTCTGTTCAAGCGCATCGAAGCCATTTACAATTCACCTGAAAAGAAAAAGCTGACATCCGAGCAGCAACGGCTCGTCTGGCTCAATTACACAAATTTTGTCCGCTCCGGTGCAAAACTCGGGGCCGAGCAGAAAAAGCGCCTGTCTGAGATCAATCAGGCTCTCGCCGGACACTTTACAAAATTTAGCCAAAACCTGCTCGCTGACGAAAGCGGCCCTTACGTGATTCTCGAAACCGAAGCTGACATGGCCGGACTTTCACAGTCTTTACGCGATGGCGCAGCGGCCGCAGCCAAATCGAAGAGCGTTAAGGCTGCGGGCATTATCCGCAACACACGTTCGTCCGTCGATCCGTTCCTCACGTATTCCGACCGACGCGACCTTCGTGAAAAGGTCTGGAAGATGTTCATTAATCGCGGCGACAATGGCGACGCCCGAGACAATAACAATGTCATCCCTGAGATCTTAAAGCTCCGCGCCGAGCGTGCAAAGTTGCTCGGGTATCCGACCCACGCTCATTGGCGTTTGGAAAACGCAATGGCCAAAAATCCTGAAAACGCGATGAAGCTGATGGAAGGCGTCTGGCCCGCCGCTTCTGCCCGCGTCAAGGAAGAGGTTACTGACATGCAAGCCCTTGCCGATAAAGAGGGTGCCAAGATCAAGATCGAGCCTTGGGATTATCGCTATTACATGGAAAAGGTCCGCAAACAGCGTTACGACCTCGACCAGAATGAGGTCAAACCTTATTTACAGCTCGACAAGATCCGTGACGCAATGTTTTGGGTCGCCGGTGAGTTGTTTGATTTTTCGTTTACACCCGTGACCGGTGTTCCGGTCTATCATCCCGATGTCACCGTTTTCGAGGTCAAAAATAAAAAGAGCGGCAAGCACATCGGGCTCTGGTATTTTGACCCGTATGCCCGCGACGGCAAACGCAGCGGTGCGTGGATGAACGCTTATCGCAGCCAGGAACGGATGGATGGTGATATCACAACCCTCGTTTCCAACAATTCAAATTTTGTGAAAGGAAAGCCCGGCGAGCCGGTCCTGATCTCGTGGGATGACGCGACAACGATGTTTCACGAATTTGGCCACGCTCTGCACGGCCTGTCGTCAGACGTCACCTATCCGACTCTATCGGGAACAAATGTCGCACGAGATTATGTCGAGTTCCCTTCGCAAATCCTTGAACACTGGGTCTCAACACCCGAAGTGCTGACGAAGTTTATGCTTCACTACGAAACGGGCAAACCGATCCCGCAGGCTTTGGTCGATAAGATCAGCAAGGCAGCGACCTTCAATCAAGGGTTTGCAACGTTGGAATACCTATCGAGTGCTCTGGTCGATATGAAGTTGCATCTCGCCGGTGACAAACCGATAAACGCAGATACGTTTGAAAAGGAAACGCTTGCATCGCTCGGAATGCCGAGTGAACTGGTTATGCGTCACCGAACGCCGCAGTTTGGACATGTCTTTTCGAGCGATGGTTATTCGGCGGGCTATTACAGTTACCTTTGGTCGGATGTTTTGACGGCGGATGCGTTCGGCGCCTTTACCGAAGGCAAAGGTGCTTATGATAAGGACGTTGCGAAGCGTTTGACGAAATACATCTTCAGCGTGGGCAACACTGTCGACCCGGCGGAGGCGTATCGCAATTTCCGCGGTCGCGACCCGAACGTCGATGCGTTGATGATCAAGCGTGGATTTCCGGTTACCAAGAAGTAACTATTTTAACCCTAAATTCCGCATTCTGCGGTACAAATGGCTGCGGTCGACACCCATGTCTTCCGCAGCCTTTGCTACGTTTCCGTCAAACTCGGCAAGCTTGTGCTGGATAAATTCTCGTTGATACGCATCAGTCGCGTCTTTGAATGTCGGAAAGCGAAAACTGATCGCCGGCGTCTCGTTTGCCATGTCTAGTTCCGGCAGATCGTCCGCGGCGACCTTCGTCCTGCCGGACATGATTACGATGCGCTCGACGGTGTTCTTTAACTCGCGGACGTTACCAAACCAATCGTTCGCCTGGAGGCTCTCGATAGCGTCCAGGGTAAACTCTTTGGCTGGCTTACCGTACTCCGCGGAAAATTTGCGGTTAAAATGCTCGACCAGCACAGGGATGTCTTCGCGGCGTTCTCGCAGCGGCGGGACCTGAAACGGGATCACATTTAGCCGATAGAAAAGATCCGCGCGAAAGTTGCCGTCATCGATCAGCGAATCGAGCGGTTTGTTCGTCGCGGAAATGACGCGTACATCGACCGACACCGGCGTGTTGCTACCAACTGGTTCAAATCGCTGTTCCTCCAGAACCCGCAGCATCTTTGCCTGAACACGCGGCGACATATCGCCGATCTCATCCAAGAAAAGCGTCGCTCCGTCGGCAACCTCAAACTTCCCTTTCTTCGCCCGCATTGCACCCGAAAACGCTCCTTTAGCGTGGCCAAACAATTCGGACTCTACAAGTTCCTCGGGAATTGCTGCTGAGTTGATCTCTACGAAAGCTAGATTTCGCCGCTTTGACTGAGCATGGATCGCTCGTGCAACAAGTTCCTTTCCGGTTCCGCTCTCTCCGGAAATTAGCACGCGGCCGTCGGTTGGGGCGACGATCGATATTTGCTTTCGCAGGGCACGCATCGCTACCGATTCACCGACCATAACGTATTGCTCGGCGATCTCGCTTTGTAGTTGTTCGTTGACACGTTCGAGATCGCGTTGACGAAGTGCGTTTTTGACCGTCACGACGGTGCGTTCGAGACTGAGTGGTTTTTCGATAAAATCGAACGCTCCAAGTTTCGTCGACTTAACCGCCATTTCGATATTCCCGTGACCTGAGATCATCACGACTGCGGCGTCATTTCCTTCTTCTTTGAGCTTAGCGAGGGTTTCCAGCCCGTCAATGCCATCACCGAGCCAGATGTCTAATAAGATGCAACCAAAATTCTGCGTCCGCACCATTTCTAGCCCCGCCTCGCCTGACTCAGCCGTTTCGACAGCAAACCCTTCGTCCTCAAGCACGCCACGCAGCGTGTCGCGGATCCCCAGCTCGTCATCAATTATTAGTATCGAATTCTGCATTTGCTATCCGTTCACCGGAATCTCAATCGTAAATCTTGCCCCGCACGGCTGGTTTGCCGCAGCGACGATGCGGCCGTTATGCTCAGTAATTATACGTTTAACTATCGCCAACCCAAGTCCCGTACCGCGTCCTTTTGTCGAAAAATATGGC
>JBGTII010000040.1:0-20465 GCA_041745735.1 Pyrinomonadaceae bacterium
ATAGTAAAACACGCCCGAGCGGAATATCTTTATCATCGGGTGATTTGGCTCGGCCTTGGCACCTTTATCAAGCACCTCAAGAGCCTTGTCAAAATTGCGTTGGTAGAGATAAATTCGGGCACTGTTGTACGCCGCGACGGCCCGGGCAGCAGGGTCGAGACGTGACAGCTTTTCAAACGCCCTGAGCGATTCGTCGTATTTGCCGTCGAGACGGTGAACGACACCAGTCACAAAATACAAAGCAGCGTCGTTTGGAAATTGCTTTTGCAGCAGCTCGATCTCGCTGCGGGCTTTTTTCTTTTCGCCGCGGGCCATATAGATCATGACCATCAGCACGCGGGCTTCGACAACGTTGGGGTCGTAGAAAAAGGCTTTGCTAAACGCGGCCTCGGCGTAGGTGTAATCTTCGGATTCGCCCAACCCTTTAAAGACGCGATTGGCGTAACACGCACCGAGCCCGCTGTATGCCAGAGCAAAATGTGTGTCGAGTTCGATCGCCCTTTTAAAGTTAGCGATCGCGGCGTCGCAATCCTCAGCGTCGATCGTGCGAAAGATGAAACGTCCAAAATTGTCGCGTCCCCGCAAGTATTCTTCCCAAGCCTGGGCGTTATCCGTCGCGCGTTTGCCGAGTTTTTCCGCTTCGAGATCCGTAAGTTCGAGCCGTAATCCATCGAGGATTCGCTGAGCGATGCCGTCCTGCAGAGCGAGGATGTCGCTACCCTCGGCGTCGATGCGGTCGCTCCAGAGAATGTCACCCGTCAGCACGTCGAGCAGTTGGGCCGTCACGCGAAGCTTGTCGCCGGCACGGATAAACCCGGCCGACAGCACAGCGTGAACCCGTAATTCCTTCCCCGCCTCACGCGGGTCGATCTCTTTGCCGTGATATTTTGCAATGACCGAGCTCGGCCGCACGATGATCGACCGGATCTGCGCAAGCTCGGTGATCACAGCGTCGGCAAGCGCAAATTCGTAAAAGCTCGACTCCTGATCCTGACTCAGGTTTTGAAACGGTAAAATGGCAACGCTCTTTTTTTCGGTGCCGGTCGCGGTCATCGAAATATCCGGCGTAAATGATGGCTGGCTAGATGACGATATTTGCGATGGGAACGACGCTGACGAAGATGCCTCAGGTACCGATTTGCCGGTGAACCAATTGAGGACGCGTGACACTGTGCTGCCGTCGGCGTGGCCCGGTGCAAAAGTATCGCTCGGCATCACTGCGGCCCCGGCGATCTGCTGCAAGACCCCACGGAGTTCGTCACGCATTGTTGCGATCTTCTGGTATCGATCTTTTGGATCTTTGGCAAAAGCCTTATCGACGATCTGCTGCACCTGCGGCGGCAGCGGCTCTTTACGAAGCTCAGCCATCGGTTTTGGCGTGCCATACAGCACCTGATGCCGCACATCGACGACGTTCTTTCCCTGAAACGCCCAGATGCCCGTTAGCATTTCATAGATCAAAACGCCGGTCGAAAAAATGTCTGAACGGTGGTCGGCACGCTCCCCTCTCGCCTGTTCCGGCGCGGCGTAGGTCGCGGTTCCATACGGAATGCCCAGCTCGGTGATCTCACTGCGGTCATGACCCTCGGCTTGACTGGCGTGTTCGTCCTCAAGCAATTTCGCGAGTCCGAAATCAAGTATTTTCACCTGTCCCGATTCGGAGACCATTATATTGCCGGCCTTGATGTCGCGGTGGATGATATTTTTGGAGTGGGCGTAAGCGAGAGCGTCGGTGACCTGAATGGCTATGGATAATGCACTTTTTAGCTCCAACGGACGGCCTGCGACGAGCTGGCGGACGTTTTTACCCTCGACATACTGCATCGCGATGTAAAACACGCCGGCGTCACTGTGAAAATCGTATATCGTGCAGATATTAGGATGGTCGAGCTGCGAGCAAAGCTGGGCCTCACGCTCAAACCGGCGAAAATTTGCTGTTTTTTGTGTCAATTCAGGCGGGAGTACCTTAATGACTGCGGTGCGGTTAAGTTTTGTGTCGAGAGCCTTATAGACCGCGCCTTGTCCGCCCGAGCCGATCTTTTCGAGGACCTTGTATTGATTGATCTGTGAACCGATCATAGAGATGCAAAATGCAAAATTATGAGATGCAAAATTGTCGACAAACGGCTCATTTTTCGCCGTGTAACTAAAATGTCGAACAGGTGCAACGAAAAATCTTAATCCAAGCGATCCGATTTTGCACTTTGCATTTTACATTTTTCAAATTCCTAGCACGCTACTGACGATTCGGCTAACCCGATCTGTGAATAAGACTATCGCCATTGTTCAAAATTACACCTTTTCGCTAAGATTATCTAGTCTGATCGCACCTAGGTTAAATCTTTGTAACACCTTATACTTATGACCTATCCCGACATCTTCGAACCCTACGAAAAGCTTATCGAGATCGAGATACTCGGGGAAATCCGTATGGTCCCGGAAAACAATTCGCTCTTGCGCTGCTTTCAGTTTCTAGCCATGGAAAATATTTCCTACGGCGAGTTTTGCTGGAACGGCGAATGTCTTAACTGCCAAGTTTGGGTCGAGCAAGGCGAAAAAGAAAAAGCCTTTATGTCATGCCGCACGACCGTCATTGAGGGCATGAAGATCGTTAGATTAGCGGACGGTATCGACCTGACTGAGGATTAATATTTAGGTACGCTCGGATCGACATCATTTGACCATGCCGTGATGCCCCCGACAAGATTCTTTAAGCTTCCCTCAAACCCAGAATGTTCGAGAAATTCGATCGCCCGTGCGCTGCGGCCGCCCATTTTGCAGTGGATGACGGTGTCGCGTGTCGGATCGATCTCGTCCACGCGCGACATTATCTCGCCGAGCGGGATGAGCTTGGCTCCCTCGATCTTTGCAAATGCATATTCGTCAGGCTGACGAACGTCAATAAGCTGTATATCGACCCCGGCGTCGAGCTGGGCTTTTAGTTCTGATGCGGTTATTTCTTGCATATAATGACTGACCTCGTGGTTGCTAAATTGATGCAATATTTTAACATTCGCGCGGTCGATCAGCACAATCGCATGTCTATGCGACGGCAAAATTCCCGCAAAACCTATGTCATTTCGTTGACAAAAATTTACATAGGCACGCGTCCTAGTGTTGTAAAATATGAGACTTAGACAATTTATCTATGTGGAATACACGTCTAAGAGCGCTCATTTGCGCCGTAGCCATTCTCTCTTCATTGGCCTGTGGTTCGTCCTCATCCAACAGTGGGCGGCGGGGTAACGCTAATGTAAATAGCGACCAAAAACCTGCAATAGCCATAACTGTCGGCAAAAGCGAATCGCGTGATGTCGCATCGGTCATCCGCGCGACAGGCAGCCTGACGGCCCAGGAAACGTCGAACGTCGCCCCTAAGACCGCTGGCAAGATCGCCAATATATCTACTAATGCGGGTGAGTTCGTTTCGCAGGGATCCGTCATTGCGCGAGTGGATGACCGCGACGCACGGCTTCAACTCGCAACCGCACAGGCCGCGGTAAAACAAGCAAAAGCAGGAGTTAAACAGGCTGAGGCCCGGCTGGGACTGCTGGATGGACGTAAGTTTAATGCTTCGACGGTGCCTGAGGTTCGTGCTACGGACGCCAATTATCAACAGACACTTGCTGAGCTAAAACAGGCCGAGGCGAACGAAAAGCGTTATCGCGAACTCACCGAGACTGGGGACGTTCCGATGATCACCTACGAAACTTTCCGCACCGCAAGGGACACAGCCCGCGCGCGTGCGAACGCGGCAAAGCAGAATCTCGATGCCGCAGTGAATACCGCCAGACAAAGCAATCAAGCTATCGTAAGCGCTCAGGCCAATGTCGAATCAGCCATGACGCAGGTCGCCGACGCTCAACAAGCGATCGTCGACACGGTTATCCGAGCTCCATTTTCGGGTTTCGTCAGCAGCCGCCCGGTCGCGGTCGGCGAATACGTTTCATCCGCGTCGATCGTCGCTACAATTCTCCGGACCAATCCGATCAAAGCGCAGATACAGGTGGCCGAAGCCGATATTCCGTATATCGCACTCGGACGCGGCGTCTCGTTCGAGGTGGATGCTTATAAAGACAGAAAGTTTGCGGGAACGGTATCAGCCGTCAATCCTGCGGTCGACCCGGTTTCACGAGCCGCGATCGTCGAGGCATTGATAGAAAATAACGACAACGGCCTCAGAACCGGTATGTTCGTCACCGCCCAGATCAATCGCGAAGGCGGCGGCAAAGGTGTGTTCGTACCAAAGATCGCCGTCTATAACGATCAGGCAACGCAGTCGTACCGTGTTTTTGTGATAGTCGAGGGCCTCGCCAAACTCCAGGTTATACAGCTTGGCACCGAAGAGGGAGATTCCTACCAGATCATTTCCGGCCTGGACGCTGATCAAACGGTCGCAACCAGCAATCTCGAACAATTATACGAAGGGGCAAAAGTCGCGTTTTAACTTTTTATGCAATGGTTGGCTGAGATCTGTGTTCATCGCCCGGTATTTGCGACCGTGATCGTCCTGTTTTTGACAGTCGTCGGAGGGTTTAGCTTTTTTACGCTGGGGGTTGACCGCTTTCCAAAGATCGATCTGCCGACGATCTCGGTCGGGACAAATAATACGGGTGCGGCTCCGCAGGAGATGGAGATAGAGGTTACCGATCCGATCGAGAGTGCTCTAAATACTGTCCCCGGTATCGAAGAGATGCGTTCGTCATCGTCACGCGGCGGGTCGAACATCACGCTGACCTTTAACCTCGAAAAAGATCCTGACCAGGCATTCCAAGAGGTCCAGCAAAAATTAAGTACGGTCGTAAACCGCCTGCCCGAGGACGCCGACCCGCCGGTCGCCCGCAAAGCTGACCCGGATTCGATGCCGGTCCTGATGTATTCGATCAGCGCCCCGCGCAATGTTATTGAGCTAAGCGATCTGGTCAGAACACTTATCCAGGAAAAGATCGAGTCCGCGGACGGCGTCGGCGAGGTAGTCGTTTTTGGAGGGCGTTCGAAACAGGTCAAACTCTTTATCGACCCCGACCGTCTGCGTGCATACGGTCTGTCGGTCACACAGGTTACTAGTGCTGTATCGTCCCAGAACCAGGAGCTTCCGGGCGGCACGCTCATTGAGGGAGCAAAAACGGTCGGCCTCAGAACGATCAGCAAGCTGACCAAGATCGAAGAATTTAACGACATCGTGATCGCGACCAAAAACGGGTTTTCGATCAAGATGAAAGACATCGGCCGAGTCGAAGAGGGCGGAGCAGAACCGACAAATGCATTCTCTCTGGACGGTAATCCGGCTGTTTCTATTGGCGTTCGCAAACAATCCGGTGCAAACACCGTCGCGCTTATCAGCAGCGTAAAGCAGCGAATGGCTGCCATCATCCCGACGCTGCCTAAAGATTTTAAGATCGCTGTCGTCCGTGACCAATCAGAGTTTATCGAGACTTCGCTCCACGCTATCGAGGAACATTTGATCCTAGGGGCGCTTTTTGCCGCGATCATTGTTTTCTTTTTCCTCTGGAATATTCGCACGACGATCATCGCTTCACTCGCCATTCCGGTATCGATCATCGCGGCGTTTGCTCTGATCGCGGCGTTTGGCTACAGCTTAAATCAGATGACGATGCTTGCGCTGACCCTGATGGTCGGCATCGTGATCGATGACGCGCTATTTGTGCTCGAAAATATCTATCGCTTTGTCGAAGAAAAGGGAATGGATCCGTATCAGGCCGCCGTCGAAGGCACGCGTGAGATCGGCCTTGCCGTGCTGGCAACGACGCTGAGCTTGCTCGCGGTATTTATTCCTGTCGGCTTCATGACCGGCATCGTCGGCCGCTTTATGTCGTCGTTCGGCCTGACATCGGCAGCCGCGATCGCGGTTTCGCTGATAGTTTCATTCACGCTGACGCCAATGCTCGCGGCCCGGTGGATCAAGAAAAAGAAAGTTCAAAGTTCAAAGTTCAAAGTTCAAGGTGAAGAGGAACATCAAAGCGGCGAAAGTAATGGCTCACACGATACTTTGAACCTCGAACCTGAAACCATGAACTCGGAATCCGCTTCGGATTCAAAATCCGGCTGGTTTTACAGCAAGATCGATGGCGGTTACACGTGGATGCTCAAGCTGGCGATGCGTTTTCGCTGGGTTGTCGTCCTCATCTGCGTCCTGACGGTCGCCTCGATCGTGCCGCTGTATAAATACGTCGGTATGGCGTTTTTGCCCGAAGAGGACGAATCCGTATTTCAGATCAATGTTCGCGGGCCGCAGGGAACGTCGCTTGCGGCAACGCAATCGATCCTCGATCGCATAGCCCGCGATGTTCGCGAACAGTTGCCGAGCTTGCGGAACACCGTCGTTAACGCCGGCGGATTTGGCGGTGGAGGCGGCGGCAACAGCGGCAGTATCACCGTCAGCCTCGTGCCGGTCAGCGATCGTAAACAGGGCCAGGCGCAACTTATCAATCAGACCCGTCAGATCGTCAAACAGTACACAAATAAGGACTGGCGCGTTAATGTGTCCGCGTCTTCGTCGATCGCTCAGGGCATAGGGCTCGGACGCGGCGGTTCCGGCATCGGTTACTTTATCTCCGGTCCCGACATGGAGCAGCTCAACAATTACGCGAACCAATTAGTTGAGAAAATGAAGCAGGACCAGAGTTTTCGCGACCCCGACAACTCAGTCGATCTCGGCACGCCTGAGGTGCGATTTGTCATTGATCGTGCAAAGGCCGCTGACCTCGGCGTAAATGCGTCGGACATCTCGCGTGCGTTAAACATCGCGGCCGCGGGCCAGCGTGTGTCAACGTTTAGCGAAGGTACGCAGCAGTACGATGTTGTCGTCCAGGCTGATGAAAAGTTTCGTCGGACGCGTGAAAATTTACAATATTTCACCGTTGCGTCAAACAAAAGCGACCCCGTGGCACTCGACCGCTTAGTGACGCTACTCGAAGCACGCAGCCCTTCGTCGATCGCCCGTTTGAACCGCCAGCGTGTTGTGACGATCTCGTCGAGCTTGCCGCCAAACACGTCTGAGGCCGACGCTCTTACCAAACTTGAGGGATACGTCAAAGAGCTAAATCTGCCGTCCGAATATTCGAGCGGTGTGCAGGGCCAGTCAAAAGAATTGCAGCGGGCGTTCGATTCGTTTCTACTCGCGTTCCTGCTCTCGTTCGTCTTTATGTACCTGATCCTTGCGGCGCAGTTTGAGTCATTTATCCATCCGGTGACGATCCTGCTCACGCTGCCGCTTTCGGTGCCATTCGCACTTATCTCGACTGCGATCGCCGGCCAGACGCTCAACATCTTTTCGGCACTCGGCATACTTTTGCTTTTCGGTATCGTTAAGAAAAATGCCATTTTGCAGATCGATCATACAAACACGCTGCGTTCGCGGGGTATGAACCGTTACGACGCGATAATTCAGGCAAACCGCGACCGTCTGCGTCCGATCTTGATGACGACGATGGCCCTCGTCGCTGGCATGATCCCGCTCATTATCGGCAGCGGCGCCGGTGCGGCGACGAACCGCTCGATCGGTATTCTGGTCGTCGGCGGCCAATCGCTGTGTTTACTGCTGACGCTGCTCGCGGTTCCGGTTTTCTACTCGATATTTGACGACGCTCAGGAATCGACGATCTTTCGAAAGATCGGCGGAGCGTTTAGCGGACTGTTATCGAAATTTAAGCGGAAGCCAAAAGAGGAAAGTAAAGAAGAAATTATTGAGGAGGCCGACGCGCGTAATGCAGATCTCACTTCTTAACTTTCTTGCGGCTATGCCGCTCTATTTGCGGAAAAGCTCTGCTTTTCCGTTCGCTCATCAACTTCTTTCGCGGCTACGCCGCCGGTTCTCGACGTACAGCGGCGGCATAGCCGCCGACCCATTTGGCCAGGTGCCGGAAAAGCGCAGCTTTTCCGCAAATAGAGCGGCGAAGCCGCAAGGACTTTTCACGATGGCAGCGATAGTATTGCTGGCTGTTTCATCGTTCGCATCGGCACAAACGCCGACACCCACGCCGACCCCCGAGCCGACGCCTGTCCAACCGTCATTTGCTACTCCGCTAAAGCCGATGCCCGATCCTGCGCGCGTCGGTGTGAATACTGCCGACCCTTTGTCGTTATCGCTCACCGATGCGATCGACATGGCGTTAAAGAACAACAACGACATCGACGTGTCGAGAAACGACGCTCAGATCTCTGACTTTAACCTTACAGCGGCAAAGGGCATTTACGACCCTTTCTTTAACTCGCAGACCTTTTACGAGAGCCGCACGACGCCGACGGCATCGACCATCGGCGGCGCGGTAAATGGTTCGGTAACGCAGCGGCAGGTTTTTAACGATATTGGCCTCTCTGGTTTTACCCCGCGATTTGGCGGTTCGTACGACGTCATTTTTAATCAAGCCCGGACAAATACGACCAACCGCAATACGACGCTCAATCCGCAGTTTCCAACAAATCTGATCGCCACATATACACAGCCACTGTGGCGGGGCTTTCGGATCGACGCTAACCGCCGCAACATAATGATCGCGGGCAAAAATGTTGAGATCACTGAGTCGCAGCTCCGGCTAAGGACGATCGAGTCGATATCGACGGTCGAACAGGCGTATTGGGATCTCGTCTTTGCCCTACGCAATTTACAGATACAAAACGACACGCTTGCACAGGCGCGCGAACAGCTCGAGAGCAACAAACGCCTCGTCGATAAGGGCGTGCTCGCACCTATCGAGATCGTCGCCGCACAGGCCCAGATCGCGACGTTTGAACAGTCGATCTTTACCGCTCAAGAGACGGTGACGAGGACTGAGAACACGCTAAAGACTTTGCTGTTGCCCGACCGTTCCTCACCCGAATGGTCGCGGCCGATCGTGCCGGTGACATCGACAAACCCTGAGATCCCGCGTATCGGACTAGAGGTTGCGACGGCCGAGGCGATTAAAAACCGCCCTGAGATCGCACAGCTTGAAACGCAGTCAGATATCAACAAGATCGATCAGAGATTTTATAAAGATCAGACAAAACCGCAGATCGATCTCGTCGGGTCGTACACCGCGGCGGGCTTAGCGGGTACGCCAAATCCGCTCTCGTCGGGTGCGGCAAACGTCCCGCCAAATCTTGTCGGTGGTTACGGCTCGTCGCTCGGCAATCTTGCCGCCCAAGATTATCCGACCTATCGCGTCGGAGTGCAGATCGGGCTTCCCTTAAGAAACCGCACGGCGAAAGCAAATTTCGGCCGCGCGCTGGTCGAGGGCGATCGCATCGCCAACAACCGTGCCCAGGCCGAACAGGTCGTCGAAGCCGAGGTCCGCAACGCTCTGCAAACCCTACGCTCCGCCGAATCACGGCTCGCATCCGCCACCGCCGCCCGCACCGCCGCCGAAGAGCTCTACGCCAGCGAGCAGCGACAATTTCGCGGCGGCACCACCACGTTCTTTCTCGTGCTCCAACGCCAAACCGAGCTAACCGCCGCCCGCGGCCGCGAACTCCAGGCCCAAACCGACCTCAATAAAGCCATCTCCGAATTTCAACGCTCGATCGGCGCGACCCTCACTGTTAATAACGTCTCTGTGGCGAAATAGACGGGAATAGGCGGGGTGGTGTTGGGCGCCGACTGCGGAACGGTTTTGCTCTAGCAGTTCAAGTACCGCTAAAATTTGGTTTGCCACGTTTTAACCGAAACTTTTCACTGACCAAAAACGTATTCCGGTCAGTTCGAATTTCATGCGTGAGGAGAAAAATTGCAATGATCAAAAACTTTGTCTTGGGGATATCCGTGATACTAGTGCTAAGCGGGTTTGCGGCCGCGCAGAGTGTGGCAGGAGCGTGGCGGCTGGATGAGATCAAAACGACCGGCACCGACGTGAAGACCGGGAAGTTTAGCCAGCCCAATATGTATTTGTTTACGAAGGGTCACTTTAGCATCATCCGCATCGAGGGAGATAAGCCTCGTTCGACCAACGATTGGGGGGCGATGACATCGGAGCAGGTGATCGACACTTTTATAAAGGAATTTTCGGCGAGTGGCGGAACTTACGACATGAAGGGCGACATCTTGACGATGAAAACGACGATCGCAAAGAGCCCCGGCTTTATGGCACGAGCAAATTGGATCTCCTACACCGTGAATGTCAACGGCCAGACGATGACGCTTACCGGCACGGCCACTAACGAGGGGCCCATAAAAAATCCCCAGATCATGACGCTGACCCGCATGGAATAACGTGGCGTTGACGCCCGCGGTCATTCCAAATAAAAATGCCGGCTGGTTTTATCCAGCCGGCTAAATGCGGAAAACCCACCATCACATAGGCCTTTCGCAGATCTTGAGCAAATTATTAACGCGAACCCATATTAGCCGGGCCTGTTGCCGTAATGCTAAATTGTGTTCCGCTTGCGAGGTCGAGGTTATCTCGGCCCTGCAAGACCACACTTCCGGCACCGGCGCCGGCACCAATGCCCGCACCGATCGCTGCACCCTGTCCGCCACCGGCTATTGCACCGATGATCGCACCAAGCACAGCTCCGATCCCGGCTCTTGCAACCGTCGTACCCGTCCGGCTATTGTCCTGTACAGTGCCTTCATTATTGACAGTTATCAGTCTGCCGTCGGTGTCCTGAGCCTGTTCGACGATACCCGCAAAGGTATAGGTCTGGCCATTACGCAGACGGATGGTATTAAAGCTGAGCGAAAGGTTTGCCCGGCCCGACACGACGCCCGACTGCTCGCCATTGACACGGCCCTCGATGATCGCACCGCTGTACTGCGACGGTGAGGTGACGGTCATCGTGAAACGATCGCCGTCTCTTGCTGTACGGGTCGAGACCGGCGCGTCAAGTGTCGCTATGATGCGAGTGTTGTTGGGGATGATGAACCCGTTCGTGCCGGTGCTGCCACCGGTAGTTACAGGATCCCTGGTGTTCCATATCGCTGTCTGGCTCGTTTTGTCATAGACGCTCGTCGACGTGACGGTCGTGTTCTGATTTTCGAGATAGATGCGGCGTGTGACCTTGAGCTGATTATTAGCGATCGGCATAAAGCTGACGTAAAAATCATTCATGCGGTCGCCTTCGTAGTTGATCGTCAGATCGCTGTTGGTCGCGGTGACGCTTGTGGTCACGCTGCGGCCGTTCGGCGACGTTTCGGTCTGCTTGGTGCCGTCTGCGTTGAGCACGACCGCCGCCGCATTTGTCGACGACATCGTTACCTGACGGCCGTTCTTTTCGAATGTCAGAACTTCCGGCGAAGCAAGTCTGCGTTCCAGATTTCGACGCATACGATCCTGCTCGTTTGCGGTGTAATTGGCACTGCGGATCGCACGCTCGACGATGATCGAGACGTTGTCGCTCATACCCGCGTTCAATCGATAGGTGCCGGTCAGACGAGTGTCAAAATTGCCAATCTGGCCGCCTTGATTGTTGTTGTTGTTGTTCGAATTGTTCCAATCAAAACTGACGCGATAATAACTCGCGAGTGTGTTCAGGTCATTGCGGACCAAGACCCATTTGTTCATCACATCCCTACTGGTACGATTCGATCCGATAAAGGTATTGATCGGCGTGGCCGTCCGCAATATTTCGTCGATGCCACGTGAATTACGCGTGTTGTAACTCGCGCGGAGTTCGACGACTTCGTTGTTGAGTTCGATACTCGACTCTAAAGCGTCGTCCGCAGCGGTGTTATCACTGTTACGATTAAAACGCCGGTTCCAAGTGGTAAAGCTGCGTCGGAAATTGCTGTTTCTCAGCTTTATCCGGTCCAAAATGATTCTTACCTGAGCGTCGCTGACGGTATAGCCGACCTGATTATTTTGTCCGTTCTGCCAGCCGCCACCGTTCATGTTGTCGTTCCAGGCGGCACGCGTCTGGTAGTATCCTGCGACCGTGTTCAGATCGGCTCGGATCTGAGCCCAGAGGGTCTCGGCATTTTGCGACAGGCGGTTGTTACGCATAAAGCTGTTTACCGCGACGGCCTGGTTCAATGCGTTGTCAACATCGGCCGCCGTCGAACGGCGTGATCTGAAATTATCGTTGAAACGATCGGTCGCAGTCTCAAAATTTGAGATCAGCGTATTGATCGAATCCTCGCGGTTTGTGCCGTTGATATTGCTGTTGTCGAGGTTTCGCTCGATCTCCATCTTAAAATCGTTCGTTCTGCTCTCGATGCGATCGAGAACGGCCTGAACCTCACGATCCGAAACGCGATATGGACGATTTTGAGCCTGAATGGCTGTTGTGAATGTGAACGCAATAGCGATCAACGCAAATAAAGCTGTGTTTCTTATACTTATCTTCATAATTTTAGTCCTCCTTGGACATTTACAGGAGAGACGGTGTGGGAGAAGCTGATTATATAGGGCCTAGACAATACTCGTTGACTTGCGGCCATTACCCAACTGTTTCGAAGCATTCTCAGCTTCGGTGTGAATTTTTTCGATGCCATCATTGATGACTCCTTTGGCGGTCGTGACCGCATCATTTACGGCATCGCTGCTGCTGGCGATCTTTGTAGAAGCAAAGTCATATACAGCATCAGCCTTTTCCTTGACTGCGTGAACCGCCGCTGCCGACTGGTCCTTTAACGCCGTCGCTTTTTCAAGCGTTGCGTCGTAACCCCTGCGCGAAACGTCG
Organism: Pyrinomonadaceae bacterium; assembly: GCA_041745735.1. Lineage (GTDB taxonomy): Bacteria > Acidobacteriota > Blastocatellia > Pyrinomonadales > Pyrinomonadaceae > OLB17. The sequence goes on from JBGTII010000040.1 coordinate 12,616, forward strand.
GCGATATCGCTGCGAAGCTCTGTGCCCGATTTCGGAGCAAAAAGCAACGCTAAGCCCGCGCCGATGCCGCCCCCGATCAATAGATATGTAAGTCCGTTAGTAAATGTGTGTCCGCAATTTTTATTTTCTGTCATATCAATGTCCTCTCATTATTTCGAAAATATATCTGTCTTAACCGTTTATTGTCCGTCTCTCGTTTAGTTGTTAGTTAGTGCAAGACAAAGAGACTGGAACCGCAGTGCGGTATAATTATGAGTATGTGGGAAAAAGTGGTGCAGGTCTGTGCGGTGGCATACATAGCTGTCTATGTTGGCCGGCAGGTGTCTTGGCCGTTATGTGCCGTGAATTTTGATGTATTTACTCAGGATGCGGTCGTATTGTTCACGTACGACTTCGTAGCACTCGCAGGTACAATCTAGCATGCCCTTTCTATCGAGTATCGTTAGCTTTCCGCGTGAATATTCGATCAGCCCGTCATCTTTGAGCTGAGCGGCAGCAAGTGACACGCTTTCTCGCCGGACGCCGAACACATTTGAGATCTGCTCGTGGGTCATCGAAAAGGTTTCGGTTTCTAGATTGTCGTAGTTTACGAGCAGGTAACGGCAAAGCTGCTGCCCGACCGAATGGAGCCGGTTGCAGATCGCATTTTGCGAGATCTGTGCGATCAGAGTTTGCGTGTAACACATGCAGATATCATGGAAATCAGGACAGCTGGCAAATTGGTCCTCGACATCTTTGGCTTTCATCCGAAAGGCTTTGCCCTCGCGCTGCACGACAGCACGTTTTGCCATCCTTGAATCGCCGATAAATGTAACCACACCTACCATGCCTTGTCGCCCTGTCATACCGACCTCGATCGACACGCCCTCGTCAGAATCGTACAGCAGACAGATCATCGCGGTGGTCGGAAAATAGACAAATTTACGCTCTTCGTCCATTTCCCAGAGAACGTCGTCCAGCTCGAGATCGACCTCTTTTAGCAACGGCCGTATCTTTTTGAACTCCGCCTCTGGTAAGGCTGCGAGTAATTTGTTTTCGAGAGCTTCGTCTTCTTTCGGTGTTTTTACCATTTTGTATTCTCGAATAGTCTAACAGCAAACGGGCATCCATCGGTATGCAATCGCACATACAGCGAGGCGGTAATTTTCTAGACTGTTCCTATTCGTTTTAGAAGGAGTTTATATGGCAAAGGATGTGATCAACGTTGATGGTAAAGATGTCGTCGTGAGAGAAGACAGGGCCAAAGCCTTTCGCTTTGTCCATTGGGGTGTTGCCACCGCAGCGATCGCTCTTGCTCTAATGGCGATTCTTTTTGCCGCTTTCTTTTGGAAGGCGGCTAAGGACGGCAAGATCGAAACGCCCGCCCAGGCAGAAAATTCAAATACTAAATAGGTGCGGAGAAGGACTTATTATATAAACGCACGAGCGGGACGCAACGCGCAAAGTGCCAGCTTTAGATCCGGGGATCTTGCTTTAGTCCGTCCATCTTTTTCTCCGCCTCGTCCTCGGAGGCGGCGATCTCGTCTCGAGCGCCTTCGTTTGCCTTTACCAGTTCGTCCAGTTTTAGATGGGTTGCTTTATCGCTGTGGTTTTGTGATTTTTGCAGCAAAAATACAAGAAGTAGGACCGTGAGTTTTGCCCCAAAGTCAGTAGCGTCCTTCCACGACTCAGAAAAACCCGAATAAAAACCACTCCCGGCGATCAAAATGATTACAAACAAGAGAGTCCACCCCGATCCGACGATCCGGGATCCCATTCCGGCAAATCTACGAAAAAGATCATGCATTAGTTTCAGAGACCTCTATTTGTTCTTCGCGTTTTGATCGAGATCGCCGGCGTCATCCTTTGCGTCTTGAGCAAACGGAACCATCCCCACACAACGTGGTTGAAATCTAGCAAGAGCTGAAAGGTTACCCGCTCTCACGGGTAAGCTTTACTGGTTAGTTGTTTTATTACTTAACCCCGGCGTCCGCGAACCAATTGAAGGATCAAAACGATGATCGCTACAACTATTAAAATGTGTACAAGATTGCCGACCGCCGCACCACCGAAACCAAATCCAAGTGCCCATAGCACCAACAGTATAATTATAATTGTCCAAAGCATAATTTATTTCTCCTCGATATTGCCCAACTGTTGGGCGCTGCAAACTGGGATATGTTTATTAGATAAACATACCTTACGGGGCGGGTCTGTATGCTAGCGCACTTATGGTGAGGTTAGATTTTTAGGAGCGGTGTTGTTCCAAGCAAGGTTTAAGGCTTGGCGAACGGCAGTTTCGTCGGCGTCGGCGAGCGTGATGATGGTCGCTCCGCCGTCACCCCATTTTCCGGCGGCGGGTTTGAACGATGCGGGTTCCATCCGGAGAAAATCCTGCTGCTGCGCAGGTGTGAGCGCAGCCATGCCGTGAGATCCGTCCGGATAGCCCAATGTCGCGAATATCTTGCCGCCGACGCGGAAGTCGGGGTGGTCCATATGCGACCGTTCCTCTGTTTCAGGAAAGTTGAGTGCGATCTCGCGAAATTCGTCAGATGTCATAATGCAAGTGTAAAACGGAACACGGAAAATGGAAAACGGAAAATGGGACCTGCCCATTTTCCACTTTCCGTTTTCAGTTTTAAGTTAACTTAGAGTTTAAATCCGCCACGGGTTAGCATCGTTTCAAAGCTCGCCTTATCGGCGGCCTTCATATATGCGTCCATCGGTTCGACGGCTCCGCTTTGGACGTGCTCATATAATGCGTCGTTGAGCATCACCATTCCGTGATTTTTACCGGTCTGCATTGCCGACGGGATCTGGAACGTTTTGCCTTCGCGGATGAGGTTTGAGATCGCCGGGGTAACGATGAGTACTTCGAGTGCGGCAACGCGTCCCCCGCCTTTTTTCGGGAGCAGCGTCTGGGCGATAACGCCTTTGAGCGATTCTGACAGCATCACGCGGATCTGCTGCTGACGGTCGGCAGGGAACTGGTCGATAATGCGATCCACTGTCGAAGCAGCGGTGGTCGTGTGCAGCGTGCCAAAAACAAGGTGGCCCGTCTCAGCCGTCTCGATCGCGATGGAGATCGTCTCGAGGTCACGCATTTCGCCCACGAGGACGATGTCAGGGTCTTCGCGAAGAGCGGCACGCAGGGCGTCTTTGAACGAATCCGTGTGGTTGTGCACCTCACGCTGATTGACCAGGCATTTTTGGTTGTCGTGGACAAACTCGATGGGGTCTTCGATCGTGATGATGTGGTCCTCACGCTGTTTGTTGATCGAATCGACCATCGCACACAGCGTCGTCGATTTACCCGAACCGGTCGGCCCGGTCACCACGACGAGCCCTTTGGACAGAGTGCAGAGGTCCATGATCGCCTTTGACAGGTTGAGCTGCTCGGCGGTCAGGATCTTTGACGGGATGATGCGAAATACCGCACCCATCCCTTTGCGATCCATAAAGATGTTGCAGCGAAAACGCGCCATGCCCGGTATCTCGTAAGCAAAGTCCGTATCGCTGCGCTCTGCAAACTCCTCTTGATTGCGGGCCGGCATGATCGACGTTAGCAGCTCGCGCATCGCCGCGGGCGTCAGTACAGCGTCCCCGGATTGCAGCGGTTTCATCTTGCCATCTTTACGCACCATCGGCGGCACGCTGACCGACAAATGCAGGTCAGACGCACCGATCTCAGCCATTTTCATAAACAGCGCATCCATCTTGGCGGCCTCGCTTGCGTTTGCCGGAGCGGCGACAAAGGGTGCTTCGACAGGAGCCGCGGCAACCGGTGGCGGGGCGGATACAGGCATCGCGGGAGGCGGTGTGTGCAACGGGGTTGATTCCATCATAGGGGTATTATTGGCGGGCAGATTGTCGGCTGGCATCTCAAGGTCGGGCATGTCATAGACGGGCTGTTCAAACTGTATTTCAGCCGGCGGAGTGTATTCGGCAGGGGCAAAATCGTCGCGGCGGCGAAGCGGTATCTCAGGTGCGGACTCGGAAAACACCGTCTGATACTCTGGATCATTGACGGACACGACGTCGACCTTTTCATAGTCGGCCGAAACATATTCCGGAGCCGATTCCGGCTTTTCCATCAGCATGTCCGCAAGGGTTGCAACCTCGGCGGATTCGCTGGCCGTCAGATCGTACGCGGATGAGGAGCTTTCAAATTCGTAGGATGTTTGCACTTCGGGCTCCAGAGTTGGTTCGGGCATGACTTCTATCTCGGGCATCGGAGCGGGTTCAGGTGGTGAAAACGTAGGCTCGCCGACGTGCGTCGTATACGGAGGTGCGACCTCCGGCAGAGGCCTCGGGACCGATATCGAACCGTCCGAATCGCCGATCATCGGTCGGATCGTAACGTTAAATCCGGCCGACGATTTTTGCACGGTAAAATTAAAATTACCGAGCTGATGGGGATGAACAAACTCGATCTCGGGCCTGTGGGGCAACTCAGATTTTACGGCCGCAGGTATCAGCGGAAAAACCATCGTACTGATCTGCGTCCCCAAAAGCGGCACTTTAGAAACGTCGCTGGTACGATTTTCAGCCACTAAATAAGGATTCTTGTTGGGTTCCAGACGCAGTTCGTCACTGCAGGACGAGAGAAGAGTTTTTAAGTAATCGTTGAGAATGTCCATATGTCGATGGGGTATAAACCGTCGGGCCGGCGAATATAATTGAGAGTAGATAGGAGCCGGAGCGGCTCAATTAGAATAATAACATAGTTAAACTATGTTTGTCATCACATTTATCTGGCGTGGAGTGGTGATTTTAGACCGTTACCGACTCACGATATTCGCCCCAGACGGAGCGGAGCCTGTTGCTGATCTCACCGACGGTGACCTCAGCCTCGACGGCGGTGAGTATCCGGGGGAGTAGGTTTTCGGTGCCCTTTGCGGCGTCCTCAATAGCATTTAGGGCGGCCGCAGCATCGGCAGCGTTTCGTCTTGCACGGATCGCCTGCAGACGGGCGACCTGGTCGCGTTCGATCTTTTCGTCGATACGCATGACGGGGATCGAGCCCTCGTCAGACTGAAATTTGTTTACGCCGACGACGATCGCGTCATCCTTTTCGACTGCCCGCTGATAATCGTAAGCCGCCTCTTGTATCTCGTTTTGCACGTATCCGAGCTCGATCGCCCTCAACATCCCGCCCATCGAGTCGATCTTTTCGATGTAATCGACAGCCGCCCGTTCAAGCTGAGTGGTCAACTCCTCAATAGCGTAACTCCCCGCAAAAGGATCCACTGTGTCTGCAACACCCGATTCGTAAGCGATCACCTGCTGCGTCCGCAGAGCGATGCGGGCCGCATTCTCGGTTGGCAGTCCCAGAGCCTCATCCAGCGAATTCGTGTGCAAACTCTGCGTCCCGCCAAGCACCGCCGCAAGCGCTTGTATGGTCGTGCGGACAACATTGACCTCAGGCTGCTGAGCGGTCAGCGTCGAACCTGCTGTCTGAGTATGAAAACGCAGCATCAGCGATTTTGGATTTACTGCGGCAAAGCGGTCCCGCATTATTCGTGCCCATAGCCGGCGGGCGGCACGAAATTTGGCGATCTCTTCGAGCAGGTTGTTGTGCGAATTAAAGAAAAACGATAGCCGTGGAGCAAAATCATCGACCTTTAACCCGACGCTGATCGCTGCATCGACATAGCAAATGCCGTCGGCAAGCGTAAAAGCGATCTCCTGTGCGGCGGTCGAACCGGCCTCGCGAATGTGATAGCCGGAGATGGATATCGTGTTCCAATTTGGCACCTCGGCGGCACAATATGCGAACGTATCGGTGATCAAACGCAGGCTTGGTTTTGGCGGATAGATATATGTCCCGCGAGCGATATATTCTTTGAGTATGTCGTTTTGGATCGTACCTGAAACCTTGTCAAAACCGACGCCCTGCTTTCGTGCAACTGCCAAATAAAGACACAAAAGCGTTGAAGCTGTTGAGTTTATCGTCATCGACGTCGAAACCTGATCGAGCGGTATGCCGTCAAAAAGCGTCAACATATCGTCGAGACTGTCGATAGCAACGCCAACCTTGCCGACCTCTCCGGCTGCTAAACTATCATCCGAATCAAGCCCGATCTGCGTCGGCAGGTCAAACGCTACACTGAGCCCGGTCGTGCCTTGCGAGAGCAGATATTTGTATCGAGCATTCGATTCTTCGGCGGTCGCAAACCCGGCGTATTGCCGCATTGTCCAAAACTGGCCGCGATACATGCTCGGCCGCACGCCGCGAGTGTAAGGAAAGTCGCCCGGAGCCGCCAGATCTTGCGCGTAATCGACCGGCGTCACATTTTCCGGGTTAAAATCATTGGGCAATGAAATGCCGGATGAGGTTTGAAAGCTCTCGCGTCGCGTTTTCGCCATATTTCGTTTAGATTAGCATAACAGGGAGATCACTTCACCCAAACGCCGCCGCTGTCGGCTCTGACATGAACTACTTTAACTATTTCACCGAGATCGAAGACGCATTTATCCGCCGCCGGGCCAAGAATCTGTTCCTCAGCCCGCTAGATTGGGCCCTCATCGAAATGTGGCAGGAACGCGGAATCCCGCTGCATATCGTGCTGCGGTCTATCGAATCGGTCTTTGACGTTTTTGATAAACAGCCCATCGGAACGCGAACGATCAAAAGCCTTTTTTACTGTCGCGAAGAGGTCGAGGTCCAATACGCCGAATGGCTACGATCGCAGGCAGGGAAATCGAGCGGAGCCGATACAGAGGTGGAAAATGCATATTCGTCCGAGGCAATATCGGCACACATTGCATCCGCCATCGAATCGCTCAAATCCAACAACACCGTGGGCCTTACCGAAGACGTCGCCCGGGCCGTCGCACGGCTTGAGGAACTCTCGGCAAATCTCACGGGCGATGCCGAGACGGTCGATTCGACGCTTGGGGACATCGAAAAATTACTCGATCGGGCGATGCTTACAAATTGGGAATCCGTGCATCTAAAAAGTGTGGAGAAAGAAGTTGCGGCCCAGCTGCGCGGTTACAAGGCCGAGATGGAACCCGCCGCTTACAAAAATACTTTCGAGCTGATGCTGCTCAAACGTCTGCGCGAAGAGGCAAATATCCCTCGGCTCGGCCTGTTTTACTTATGAGAAAGTTCGTCGCCATTATTTTCGTCACGCTGTTCTTTGCCACATTTTCATCAGCTCAAACCAAACCCAAACCAAAGCCGCGATCGACACCGGTTAAGGCCGCACCGTCGGGTGATAAAGGCACGGTTTCGGGCCGCACCTACACAAACAAGACCTTCAAATTCGAGGTCACGTTCCCGGATGCATGGCTCATCCCCGGCGACGATTTCGAAGCGTATATGAAAAAACAGGGCTTCGACCTTGCGCTAAAAGCCCCCGATTCGCTCGCGCCTGTGTCGAAAGCGAAGGTACATCAGGCGATCAAAAATGTCCGGATCCTGTTGACCGCGTACCGCTCGATGCCGGGCGAGACCGACAACGCGATCGTTCGCATCTCGGTCGAAGACCTCGTCCTAAACCCGCAGATAAAGGACGCGGTAGACTATTTTGACGCGATTCGGTCCGGGTTTGCGTCGATGAAATTGCCCGCCGATTTCAAATATTCCGAAACCCAAGCCGAAAAGCTCGGGACGATGCAGTTTGGCTATCTCGATACATCCACGACCGCTGGCAAAAAACGTATGTACGCGACCGTGCGTGACGGCTTTGCGGTGATGTTCACGATCTCGTATTCCAAAGACGCCGATCTGCAAACTTTGCGAAGGGTCCTCGAACAAGGCAATTTCCGCCTCAAATAGCCGTCGGGTTTGTTTTGGCTGCGATCTGTGATACAAAACAACGTTCACCTGCCGATTTCAACTACGGTCGTGACCTTTAAACATT
>JBGTII010000041.1:0-34176 GCA_041745735.1 Pyrinomonadaceae bacterium
TTTTTAGTCGGGGCGGGGCCGTCGCCGTTCAGGAATACCGCCCGGCCGATGCCGATGCCGCGGGAGACTGCGGTTGCGGGGATCCTGAGTTCGGATCCGTCGTCAGCCGGATCTCTGGATAATGCTTTTTCTTGCAAAACGTTATTACTGCTACGAACTTCCAAAGCTAAAACCGCCGCCGCTGCCGCCTTGTGACGGGAAAAAAGGCTTGAGCATACCGGCAAAGGCTGCTAGGTTTCGCGTTTGGATCAGTATCTCGCCGGGGCCGGTAAACTCGGCGACCATTCCTTCGCCACTTAAGAAACTGCGGAGATATCCGGCTTTCGCGGCCTTACGTATGTTGTATTGCATGTGGCCTTCCCAGGCGACGAGATGGCCGGTATCGACGACATATTGCTCGCCCGGTCGCAGTACGCGTCGGTGGATCGCACCGAATGAGGAAACGAGCAGCAAACCTGCGCCGGAGATCTGTAAAAGAAATAATCCTTCGCCGCCGAAGAATGATTTGGCACCGCCAAACTTTGTGTCGACAACCAGCGAAGTGTCACCCGCCAAATACGAACTCGACTGGACCATAAAGGTCTGATTCTGCATCTCGATACCGGCAACGTCGCCGGGAGCTCCGGGGGCAAATGTGACCTCGCCAGGTCCGCCTTTTGCGGTGAATGTTGAGACAAACGCCGACTCGCCGCCGACGGCGCGCTTTAAGGCACCGAATACACCGCCTTTCATTTCGGAGTAAAGCTCCACGTTTGCGGACATTGAAACCATCGCACCTGCCTCAGCGGCGATAGTCTGCTCGGGCTGAAGATTGACCATCGCGAGGGCAAACGCACCCTGATGCTTGATCTCCCAAGTGTACCCGCGTCCCTGTCCGCGACCGTCGGCGTCAAAGTGGAATGCGCCGCCTGAAGTCGGGGCAGCGGCCGGAGGCGGTGCCGATGTAACCGGCGGCGGTGCCGCGACTGGCGGTATTGGATTCGGGATCACGGCATCGGCGATCGTAAAGCCGCACGAGCCGCAAAATTTGGCTCCATCCATTAGATCGACGGTACATTTCGGACACTTCATAGTACAACTCCCTTAGATCTCTCGATAATAATTTCAGACGCTGCATCTGCGGTGTCGGCAAAATCCAAAAAGCTCGTGTCCGCGTCGCTGACGACGAGATGCTGCTGCCACGCTTCGACGACGGGTTTCCAGCAATCGCCGACCAGCACGAGCGGACGCTTACCGAGAATGCCCGTGGTCAGTTTGTTCCAAACGAGCGAGATCTCGGTAACGGTGCCCATGCCGCCGCGAAATGCGACGAATCCGACGGATCGTGTAATAAGATTTTGCAGACGGTCGTAGAAATGATCTGTCGCGACCTTGTCGGTCAGGTAGCGGTTAGGTTCGTGCTTGAACTGATTCATCACGATGCCCAGCACACGCCCGCCGGCCTCGCGAGCCCCCCGCGAAGCGGCCTCCATGATGCCGAGGTATCCGCCGGTGCAAATGGTAAACCCTGCCTCGGCAAGCCGCCGCCCCATCTCCTTGGCAGACTGGTATTCGGGCGAATCTTCTTTGCATTTCGCCCCACCAAATATGGTTACAATTTTTTCGGAATTATCGCTCACATGTGACTCCAATTATATCCTGACGCCCGATTTTCACAAAAGCGGCATTAGTGGGTCGCGGCTTCGTCAGGGGTTAGATTCCCGGCTTCGTGGATCGCGCGGGTCGTATCGGTAAAGAGCAATATGATCGTGCCGACGACAAAAAATACGATCAGCCCGAGTATCGCGTGGCGAAACGACCCGGTCGCTCCGACGATGATGGTGAACATCAGCTGCCCCATCCACGACGTGCCCTTTTCGGAGATCTCGTAGAGTCCAAAGAACGACGCTTCTCTCCCTCGCGGTATCATCTGCGAATACAGCGACCGCGACAGAGCCTGGGCCGCGCCGAGCACCATACCGATCGCGCCGCCCATGATGTAAGCCTGTGTCTTTGTCTCAAAGAATCCGTACGCATAGATCACGATGCCGCACCAGACGACGAGAGCGAGCATGATCGTGCGCTTTGCGCCTATACGGCGTGCGATGCGTTCGAAGATGAGAGCCCCGGCGAATGCGCTGATCTGTGCGACGCCAAAGATCATTATCAAAAACGACGGGTCGTCCTCGAGGCCCTTCGACGTAAAGAGTTCGTACGAGATGAACACCGATGATTGCAGTATCACGGTCTGGATGCCGTCGTTGTAAAAGAGATACGCGACGAGGAAGAGCATCGTGTAACGCAGGCGGCGGAGTTCCTTGAGCGTGGCCCACATCTCGGTGAATCCGACGGTCGCGAGGTTTCTATTGTGCGGCACTTCCCTTTCAGGGTGGCGTGTCCTGACGAGGAAAAACGTTACGACGGCAAAGGCTCCCCACCACAGCGAAGCAAACAAAAACGAGATCCGCACGGCCGTTCCTGTCGTGATGCCAAACCACTCGCCCGCGTATTTCAAAAAGATCAGATTGAGCACGAGCACGAGAAAGCCGCTCAGATAACCGGCGCCGTAGCCGTAGCTTGAGACCTTATCGCGGAGGTCTTCGGTCGTGATGTCGATGAGAAAGGCGTTGTAGAAAACGTTCGCGGCCGCAAAGCTCATATTCGCGACGATAAAGAGCACGCTGCAGGCAACATAGCTTTCAGTGACGAAAAAAAGCAGCGCACCCGCGATCACACCGAGATAGCAAAACACCGCCATCATCGATTTCTTAAGGTTTGTGTAATCAGCTATTGCACCGAGCACCGGCAGCATCGCGACCATCGAAATGACCGAGATCGCCGTGCAAAACGCAGGCAGCCCCTTTGGTGTTACGTTAAAAAAGAACAGATTTAGAACGACGCCGTCCGCCCCGACAGCTTTCTCAGCCAACGCGAGCAAATAAGGCCCCACGAGCACCCCAACGACGACCGTAAAAAAGGCGCTGTTCGCCCAGTCGTACGTCATCCACCCAACTATCTCGCGGCGATCGTTCTTGTTATCGGTCATAGATGCCATGTTTTGTGTGAAGTTTAAGTTGCGAACCCAATGATTGTCACAATAAGCGACAACCGAGCGAATCGCAAGTTCAACAGCTCCCCTCCTTACGAAGGAGGGGTGGCCGCGTTTCGCGGACGGGGTGGTTCTCTCTGCCCTGTCAGTACCGCGAGCCGTAGCGACCGGGGCTCTGGCTCCACTTGACACGTCTGCTAATATTGAGACAAAAGAGGTGACAATATGACGGCGACAGCATTGGAACTTTTCACGATGGTCGAGGCACTTTCTATTGACGAAAAATCGCTATTAGTCGAGCGTTTATTAGAAAGCATGAACCCGACCGACAAAGAGATCGATGACCTGTGGAAAATCGAGGTCGAACGGCGGATAGATGAGGTCGAGAGCGGAAAAGTTAAGACCATCCCGGGCGACGAGGTTTTTGCCGAAATTAGAGAACGGTATAGAAAGTGAATCCCGTCCGCGCGCTGTCAGATCGCTTTGCACAATCACAAAGTCGGAGTAAACTGCCTTAAAGTCGTTTTGCACAGGAAACAGGTCGTGTTGCGGGGCATCCAGCTTGCTTTGCACACCGACAAACTCCCATTGCACAGACATAAAAACTTACTGCACACTCAAAACATCGAGTTGCACAACCGCAAAGCCTCTTTGCACACACTCAAGATCGCTTTGCACAGGCACAATATCGGTTTGCACAGCCGATAAACACTATATTTCAGGAGGATATTTGTTATGGACGATAATGAGAGAAGACGTTACGAAATGTTGGTTCGGGTGCGGCAGTTTGGCACAGATAACGCGGGTGATTTTCCCGGTGGCTCCATTGGCGATACGCAGTTCACAGTCGTCGGAGACTCAGTTGACGGCGTGGAATCTGAGGCCGGTAAGCAGCAGGCCGGATTTGGCGAGGCAGCACAGCAGTACGAAGTAAAAGGCACGGCCCGCGAGAACCTGCGCGAACAGATGTCAGACATCGCACGAACCGCGCGTTCGATGGAATACGCATTCGACGGTATCTCAAACAAATTCCGAATGCCGCGAAACCGCAACGACGCCGATCTGTTAAATAAGGGGCGTGCATTTGCGACCGAAGCCGCTCCATACAATACCGATTTCAAGGATTACGGCCTCCCCGGAACCTTTATCGCCGATCTGACCGCCGCTTGCGACGCATTCGAAGCGACGTTCTCGACAACCGCCTCGGCAACCGCCGAACACGTCGCCGCAACCGCCCAAACCGGCGAAACGATCCGCCTCGGAATGGTCGCCGTCCGCATCCTCGACGGTGTAGTCAAAAACAAATACGCCAACGATGTCGGCAAACTAGCCGCCTGGATCAGCGCGTCCCACGTCGAGAAAGCCCCAACGAAAAAGAAACCGGAGGAGCCAACACCACCAACGCCATAGTGGAACGAATCGTCGTTGATAGTATCCGAATGTGGGATACTATCAGCGGCGTTTCGCGGGCTTGGCGCCATATTTATGACCCGATCTTTACGGAACGATCAAGAAGTCGGAATTCTTTTGAATCTTGTCTACTAAGAATTTACGAAGGATTTCAGACTTCTCGTCGAATGTAAGAAGAACTTTTTCGTTATCCCAGTCATACGATCGGTCTTCCGTGGTGGATATGAATTTTTCGATTCGTTGGTATGTTGAAGTGGCGTCGTAGGCCTTACCTTTATAGACCTCGACTTTGGTAACGATGGCGATCCTGAACCGCTTGCGATCCTCGTTTAATTTGAATTTAGTCGCCATCGTCGGGTCCCACGGAACGACGTCGAGCAAGTTTTCATCGATTAGCTTGAAAGCGTCGTAGGGTACGAACGCGAACTCATCCGTGGGCTTTAAATAAGGCTGAGAACCGTAACTAGGATTTTGGAAGGCGTCGAACGCTTGGATTTGGAAGCTCTTAATAGATTTATTGGTGGTGTTAGAGATTGTGAAGGAATAGTGAAGTGTGCCATCGAGCTCCGCGTAGACTTTCGGGTCGCTTAGCTTCAAAGGACAATCATCCTTGTTTAATAGCCAGAACGAGAAATATTTCAGTGGAACGGAATAGACACGCGGCCTCTGCTGTGGAAACGCTGCGGACACACTCACAAAGAAAAGTACCAGAAAAATGCAAATCCGTTTCATATGCTCGCCTCATACGAAGAATAAAGGAAAACCTCTTCCACGTAAAGCTGATTTCTCGCGTCATGCACAGCGATCTTTCCGTCGCTCCGATCTGTAACTCGAGGACTTCGATCTTATAGAACACACCGCTTCTTTGATCACGCAAATAACATTCCCACCCTCAATTTCAGTTTTCCGCCCATTTTTCATATCATCTAACTTCGTCGTTTCGACGCTTCGCCTATGAAAGCAATGATCCTTGCGGCCGGATTTGGGACCCGGTTGTTTCCGCTCACCATTGACCGCACTAAGCCGGCGATCCCTTTTTTGGGTAAGCCGCTGGTCGGTTATGTCGCGGAGTACGTGGCCCAGTTTGGCATTAAGGACATTGTCGTCAATCTGCATCACCAGCCCGAATCGGTGATCGACGCGCTTGGGGACGGCAGCGCGTTTGGCGTGCATATCGACTATACGCGTGAGACGCCGCATATACTCGGGACCGCCGGGGCTCTCGACAACGCCCGCGAGTATCTGGCGGACGACACTTTTCTCATCGCCAATGGCAAGATCATCACCGACATCGACATCTCAGCGGCGCTTGAGACGCACAGGGCGTCCGGCGCGGTCGCGACGATGGTGCTAAAGCCAAACGCGAAACGCGAGCGGTTTACCATCGTGAATACGGAGGACGGTTTTGTCACGGGGTTTGGCGACGACGCGACCCCGGTGACCGAGGCCGAGCTGCGTGACATCGAGCACGACATCGTGACGCCGCTGATGTTCACGGGGATACATATCATGGAGCCGCGTGTTTTCGATTACATACCGCGCGGGGTTTATTCGGACATCGTGCCGACGTTTTACAATCCTGCGTTATTACAAGGCGAAAAGATCGCCGCACATGTGACGAACGCGAATTGGTTTGAGCTGTCGACGATACCGCGCTATCTCGATATTAGCCTCGCGATGATGAAAGCCGGTGATGTTCATTTTGGCCGCAATTGCCGGATGACGGGTGCCGCGAGCCTGAAAGATTCGGTCATCTGGGACGACGTGACCATCGGCGACGGCGCGACGCTGTACCGCACCATCGTCGCCGACGGCGTCACGATCAACCCCGGGGAGCATTTTGAGAACGCCGCCATCGTCCGCGCCGACATGGTCCGAAGCTGCCCCGAAATACCCGAAAAAGCCCTCAAAGGCTACGTGCAGGGCGATAATTATATTGTGCCGTTGAATTAGGTCATTGATCCGTGCAGTTCCGTGTTTTCCGTGGTTCCCTTTTTTTGACCACGGAATACACGGAACGACACGGAAAAGGAAAAGAGAGAGTAATTGAGTAGTTCTACCGACAGATTACATTTATTTCTCGCGGCTCGTAACGAGTCGACGGATATTCAATTGCTAACCGCCGATGCTTCGACGCGTGAGTATTTTCGTATCCCTTGGAACGGCCAGACGGCGATCGCCTGCGTCTATCCCGAGCCGTTTGACGCTGAAAAGCAAAATTATCTCGATGTAACGAGGCTGTTTCTCGCCGCCGGACTGCCGGTCGCGGAGGTCTATGACAAGGATGGTGATCTCGGCGTTATCGTCGAGGAGGACCTAGGCGATACGATCTTGCGTGACGTCCTAATTGCGGGAACATCCGAGGAAAACGCCCGTCTGCGAAACGAAGCGATAACAATTATCGCCCGTATCCAAGCGACGACACCAAAGGCTCGCGAGATGCACTCCGTCGCGTCAACGCTAAAATTTGATACCGAAAAGCTGCTGTGGGAGCTCAACTATTTTAAGGAGCATTATTTTACAACATATCTCGGCCGCCCTTTGTCGGCGGAGGACGATGCTGCGTTAGAGGAAGAGTTTAAGGAACTCGCTGCCGAGCTTGAGGCCTGCGCGACAGTACTTTGCCATCGTGATTTTCATACCGCAAACCTGATGCTCGACCGCAACGGCAAGATGCGGATCATCGACCACCAAGACGCCCGCATCGGCTCGCCCGCGTACGACCTCGTTTCCCTGCTGCTCGACCGCATTACCGAGGTGCCGACGCGTGAATGGCTTGCCGACCGGCGAAAATATTTTCTCAACGTCCGCGTCACGCTCGGCCTTGGACGGCTTGACGAAGAGGAGTTTGCACAAGAGTTTCGCTTGCAAACTATCCAACGCTGCCTAAAAGCCGCCGGAACATTTTCATTCCAATCAGCGACTCGCGGCAAGACCTATTTTATTCCGTTTATCGAGCCGATGTTTCGAATCTCGATCCGCGGTGCCGAAAGCCTCGGCCGCTTCCCCGCCATCCGCCGCATCATCGCCCGCGAGATCGGCGCGTCAAACGCGTAAATAGTCGGCCCGCCAGTCTTTGACCGCCTGCTTAATCTCTTTATTGCTTGCAAATTCGCCATTCAGCGTCCGCTCAACGAGAACTGACAACTCCGCGTCCGACGCAAACCGCAACGCAATGATCTGTCCGACCCGCAGGTTGGAGGCTTTTGCAGCAAGCTCCGGCGACAGCACTTCACGATATCGTAGCCGCTCTTCGAGCCGAATTACGCGGTCCTGCGCCCTTAGAGCCTGGAGACGAGCTCCGAGCGATAACAGAGCCACGCCGAGCGACAGCAGCAGATATTGAACACGGAACCAGTCAAATTCCATAACGAGGCAAACGATCGCCCAAATCAGATTGACGAGTAGGATCGGTGTAATCACAAAATGCACGAGCGGATACCAGCGTGTGTGATTTGCGTAGGTTTGTTGGGTCATAGGTTTATGTTGTGAGTGCGAGCTTTAGCTCGTAACTCGCTTGGGTTTAACGAGCTGAAACTCGCACTCTGAACTCAGAGTTTGGTTTGTGCGAGAGCCTCGGGCGGTTTGCCCGTAAAATCTTCGCCCGGATTGACGAAAAGATTTTGCTCAAAGCGATACTGCTTGTCGTAAAGCTGTTTGTAACGGCCATTCTGCGCGATCAGATCATCGTGGCTCCCGCGTTCAAGTATCTCACCCGCCTCGACCACGAGGATCTGATCCGCACTGCGGATCGTCGAAAGTCGGTGGGCGATGACAAACGTCGTCCGGCCCTTTCGCAGGTTGTTGAGGCCCTCTTGTATCAACGCTTCGGACTCGCTGTCGAGGCTCGACGTCGCTTCGTCGAGGATCAGGATACGCGGATCCGCGAGCAAAGCGCGGGCGATAGCGATACGCTGCCGCTGTCCGCCCGAAAGCTTAACACCCCGTTCGCCGACGATGGTGTCATAGCCGTTTGGAAACTTTTCGATAAATTCATCCGCGTTCGCGATCTTGCAGGTTCGTCTGATCTCGTCGAGATTTGCCTCAGGATTTGAAAAGCGAATATTGTCGAGGATCGTGCCGTCAAAGAGAAAATTGTCCTGCAGCACAACTCCAAGGTGCCGCCGGTAATCACGCAGCTTTACGTCATTTAGATCTTTACCGTCGATCCTAATGTTGCCAGTTGTCGGCTGGATAAAATTGAGGACGAGACTCAGGATCGTCGATTTACCCGAACCGCTAGAACCTACAAGAGCAGTCGTCGCACCGGCTTTGGAATGAAAGCTCACTCCTTTCAACACCGGCACGCCCTCGTCGTATTCAAAGCAAACATCCTCGAAATCGATCGTCCCCTTGATCTCGGGAAGCGCCTCTTTGTCCTTGTCGGTCTCGTCCTCGGTCGTCATCGACATGATCTCGCGGATGCGGTCGAGCCCGGCTAGGGCTTCGGTGATCTGCGTGCCGATCGAGGTCAGTTCGAAAACGGGCATTGCGAGCAGAAAGGTGAACGAAATATACATCAGAAAATCGCCAAGCGTCATGGTCCCCGCTTGCACAGCACTGCCGCCAATGACCATCATCACGACCGCGACCGCACCGATGACGAGCGAAGAAAACGACGCGATAGCTGAAACTCCGGTCACAGACTTAGCGATGTTGCGAAACAGCCGATGAGCCCCGCGTGTAAAGATGAGTTCCTCGCGTTTCTCCGCCGTATACGCTTTTACAATGCGGATGCCGCCAAGCGATTCTCCGAGACGGCCGGTGACCTCGGCGTTGATAACGCTGCGTTCGCGAAAGACCGGCCGCAGCACCTTGAACGCATACATCAACACCCCTCCGAAAATTAGCAGCACGACGAGCGTCGCTGTTGTGAGTTGCCAGTTCAAATAAAACAGCACGCCGATCGAGATCGTCGCCGTTACCAAACTTCCAAGTATCTGTCCCAGCCCCGTACCGACGAGATTGCGGATGCCCTCAGCATCACTCATGATCCGCGAGATCAGTTGCCCAGACTGCGTCGAGTCAAAATACGAGATCGGCAACCGCTCAATATGCCGCTGGACACGCATTCGCATATTTGTGATCGCCAGCTGAGCGGCAACCCCGAGTATCTGTGAAAGAGCGAATCCAGTAACGCTCTGAATAATGGTCGAAATGCCAACCGCGAGGGCGATCCATTTGAGCAGATCGTAACGCTTATTGTTAAAAACCTCGTCGCCGATGAATTTCGTCGACGCGGGCAAGACCATACTCGCTAGCCGCGAAACGAGCATCAGCACGCTGCCAAACAACAGGCGCCAGCGCGCGTTCCACACGATCTTGCGGGCCTCAGCCCACGCCGCCGAATAATCGACCTTCTTTTTCTTTTTATCTGTATCTGGGGCCACGTTTTACCTTATTTCAATGCATTCAACAGACTGCTGCCCGTTTTGAACTGCCACTTGCCTTTGAAGATGATGTTCGCGATCACCCATTTTTTGTTTTCGCGTTTCAAAATAACGGTATCGGTCCATTTTACCTTGTCCGATTCGCTGACGTGGTGCAGAAGAACGTCTACTTCACGCGTTGCTCCTTTGACACGCATTTTCCCCACGCGGAAACTCGTCGCGCCCTCGAAGCTGCTTGTGAAAAGATCCCCCTCGATCCAAGGCGGCTTTTCATCAGGGTGTTTTTTGATGAATTCTTGCTGCTTACGCCGGGCGGTCTTGATAAGGGTTTTGATCTGCGACGAGAAATAACGGGAAAGTTCCCACGCCTGATCTTTGTCAGGCAGCCCGCGAACGTCTAGGGCGAGATACTTATCATAGAAATTTTCGGTTACGGCCGTCGGATAAATACCCGCCATCTGAGCGTGTGACAGACCCGAAGCGACCAAAAGTACAAATATTACGCCGGCCATTGCCGGAAGCATTTTCTTCATAATTGACCTCATACTTTCTTGGATTTATTCAGTCTGCGATTTAGTTAGGCGACTGTCAAACGCATCGGTTCACACCATTCTTTTGCAGGTTGCGGCTTTTCTATTAGAATGGGTGTTTGGTTTTAATAACCGCAATTATCAATGAAGCAAACATATATCAATCAGTTAAAGGATCACATCGGCCAAACGGTCACGCTCAAGGGCTGGCTCTATAACAAACGTTCGAGCGGCAAGCTAGTGTTTTTGCAGTTTCGCGACGGTACGGGCATTGTGCAGTGCGTTGTTTTTAAACCGAATGACGAGGCGTTGTACGACCTTGCGGATTCGCTCGGACAGGAAAGCTCGATCATTGTTACCGGAACGGTGAAAGAAGACACGCGTTCGTCGCTTGGTGTCGAGCTTGATGTGACGGGACTTGAGGTGTTGCAAAACGTCCACGATTATCCGATCACGCCGAAAGAGCACGGTACCGAGTTCTTGATGGACAATCGCCATCTGTGGATCCGCTCGAAAAAGCAGCATGCGGTTTTGAAGATCCGGCATTCGGTCATCAAAGCGGTTCGCGATTTCTTTGATGGAAATGGTTTCACGCTCGCCGATACGCCAATCTTTACACCGGCCGCTTGCGAAGGCACGACGACGTTGTTTGAGGTAGATTATTTTGGCGACGATAAAGCGTATCTGACTCAGAGCGGCCAGCTATATAACGAAGCCACGGCTGCGGCATTTGGTAAATCCTACGCATTCGGGCCTACGTTTCGTGCGGAAAAATCGAAGACCCGCCGTCACCTGACCGAGTTCTGGATGGTTGAGCCGGAGGTTGCTTACGCGAGCTACGAGGACATGATGGACCTCGGCGAGGCAATGATCTTGTCGGTCGTCGAACGCGTGCTCAACGACCGTCAGGAAGAGCTGAAAACGCTCGAACGCGACACCACCATTCTCGAAGCCATCAATTCTCCGTTCCCGCGGCTGCATTACGACGATGCCGTCAAGATGCTGCAAGAGGGTTTTGCAAAAGGCGAGCTTGAGAACAATTTCGAATGGGGCGGCGATTTCGGGGCTCCGGACGAGACGTATCTTTCAACGCAGCACGGCAAACCCGTCTTTGTCCACCATTTCCCCGCCGCGATCAAAGGATTTTATTTTGAGGTCGATCCCGAACGTCCCGAATGTGCCCTCGGCATCGACCTGCTCGCCCCCGAAGGCTATGGCGAGATCATCGGCGGCGGCGAGCGTGCCGCAAATCTCGATTACCTGATCGAGCAGCTAAAAAATCACGGCCTCGACCAAGCGACCTTCGAATGGTACCTCGACCTCCGCCGTTACGGCAGCGTCCCGCACGCCGGTTTTGGCATGGGCATCGAACGCTGCACCGCCTGGATGGCCGGCATCGAACACGTCCGCGAAACGATTCCGTTTCCGAGGATGTTGTATAGGTTGAGGCCGTAAGCAATGAGAGTTTGTTTTGGACTCATGCTCATTTCCGCGATCGCCATCGGTTTGAATGGTTGTGGGTTGAAGGAAGAGTACTTTCCAGATTGCTCGAAGGCGGTAACAGATTCGCCAGAGTCATACCCTAAAGGTAGTGAGCTATATTATCTTTCTTGGGTTGAGCATGGGTCTTTTGGCCCAAAAGGTGAATCAGCGCGCCGATTGCTGTTAATGGACAGCAAATCCGAAGTGTCAGCTGCCGAAAGAATTTACAAATGTGAAGACCGACAAGTTATCAAGAATATGATGGCTTTGGTTCTTTACGATTTGGCACCCGCACGATATTTATCTACCGCTAGAAGGCTTTTAACGGAAGATGATTACGTAATGATTACGGATCTTGAGGGTAGCTGGGTCAAGGCGGGTGAGGAATTTGAAGGCGAAGAAGTCGATTTTTATTTTGATTGGGGTGGCGAAGCGGCATTGCGTTTGATCCGCAGTGGACATTATTCGAAGCAAGCAAAAGACGTGGTAATGCAGCTTGCCGGAAGTTACTATCTTCAGAATCGTCAACGGGCGAAAGACGTCCTCCTGTTGTTCGATGAATCGGTGCCATTAGATATTTCCAAGCAGGCTGAAACAATTAATGAAAGTCCTAATGCAACACAGATAAATGCATTAAGTAAATGGATCGACGATCACGCTGACCGTTTTGAATGGGATCAGAGTGCGAAGAGATACCGCTTGCTGCCGCTCGAATAATTTATGTCAACATACACTGCAAAAATAACCTGGAAAAGTGATTCGCCGGAGACTTTTACAAAGAACCGATACACTCGCGGGCATGAATGGGAGTTTGATGGCGGGGTGACGGTTCCGGCGTCGTCTTCGCCACAGGTTGTGCCGAGGTTTTCGGTTGAGGCGGCGGTGGATCCGGAGGAGGCTTTGGTTGCGTCGGCTTCGTCGTGTCATATGCTTTCGTTTTTGTGGGTCGCGGCGAATGCCGGGTTTAATATCGAGTCGTACGAAGACAACGCCGAAGGCTTAATGGCGACGACCGAGGCGGGCAAGCAATGGATCTCAACGATCACGCTCGATCCGCAGATCGTCTGGACCGGCAACAAAATTCCGATCACCGAAGAACTCGCAGCATTGCACCACGAGGCTCATGAGGTTTGTTATATTGCTAATTCGATAAAGTCGGAAATCGTTGTTAAAGGGTTTTAATGAGTTGCCACTAGGTTCTGGCGTCAGAGCCCGCCAGTGCTAAAGCCGTAGCTAGTGGTTAGGGGTGCAATTAAATTTTCTCGGCTTTAGCCGAAGCATTGGGCCAAAGCCCGATTCAAAAATACCTCGCCGACCTCAAGCTAAAGCTGGAGGCAATTCATAGTAAAGGTTCAGAAGAATATGTACGGCGTTTGCGATCAGATTTGAGAAGACGAACAGATTCCTAGATGACTATACGAGACGAATGGACATATCACCGGGCGAAGAAATATGACAAACACAGGATGCGTTGGCATTTTGTGACGCGGTATTTTGAGATCGACGCGGGTAACGAGCCGCGCGAGCTGTATTTTCGCAACGACGACGAGACCGAGTTTGGCATGATCCGGTTTGAGCAGATCAAAGACTTTCCATACCGCGACTGGGACTTTTTGATGACCAAGATCCTCAATAACCTCCCGTTTCGCCGCTCATTGCTTGATGAGGAAACGCGTGGCGTCTGGAAAAAGAACTGGAAATGACCGGCCTGTGCTCTGAAAGTTCGTTCAGGGTGTTTGAAAGTTTGTTGAGAACGCTTGCAAGTTCGTTGAGACCGCTGGGAAGTTTGTTGAGACCGTTGGGAAGTTCGTTGAGACCCTTGGGAAGTTTGTTGAGAACGTTGGGAAGTTTGTTGAGAGCGTTGGGAAGTTCGTTGAGAACGTGTGTAGGTGCGTTGAGAACACCTGAAAGGACGTGTAGCCCGTTTGCAGGCTGAGATCACTGCCTCTTTGCGGTTTCGGTGCCAAATGTGACCTGTTTTTGTCCGCCCCAGTTCCCTTCGAGGCTGCCGTTTGACTGGATGTCGTAGAGTGCAAAGCTGCATTGACGCCCGCCAAAGCTGACGGCGGCATAGCTCCCGTGCCACATACCAAAGCCAACAAGCCGAGGCATTGTGCTGGCGTGCTCGCCGGGGAACCATACAAAGACGTAGCCGTCACCATTCTTTGTGATGGTCAAGGTTTCGGACTGATCCCGGCCGTCGATTCCCTTGCCGGTTACTTTGTAGTGTCCGGGAAAGCTCGTCCCAAATGTCCGGGTGCCTTTTTCGCTGGTGTAGGTTTTGTCTCCCCACTGCGCCGATATGCCATCAAGAGTGCCGTTGACGGTATCCACTTTATAGAGAACGACACCACAGCCCTTACCGCCGCCGGTTGCCGAAAAACTTGCGGCGGTCGTGCTGCCGATCTGCACACCGGTGCCAACGCGGGTGCCCTTTGTCGTTGCCCAGCGAAATTCGTAATTATCGCCTTTGGGAACGACGGACAGCGATCCGGTGTATGGATCCGTGTCGTTTGCGGCGGCTCCTGTAATAAGGAAATTGCCTGAGATATCGCGTTCGCCGGGAGTGGGGTTTGGTGTGGGCGTGATCGCGGCTGTCTCGTTGATACGCTCGGCGGGGCCGCCGAAGGATCCGAACAGAATTATGGGGATCAATAGCAAAAGAACTCGTAGCATAGATCCATTTTACACTTAAAAGCGAAGTAATTGTGTGTCATTATCACGGCCTCTGATCTCACGCAGCTTCAACGCGAGTGCCCGGTTATCGAGCTCGATGGCGCCGTTTGCGACCGCGATCTCGCGTCCCTCAGCGGTTAGGTCAAAGTGCGGCGAGCTTTTTGGCTGGAACCATTCTTCTCTCATGCCCAAGCGTATCGCAAATTCGATCAGTTCCGCGACCGAGTCGCCTATCAAATGACAAGACGGTCCATGCCGCCACCCGTGATCACGGAGTTTATCGACATAAACCGCCATAAAAATCAGTTCGCGGTTAGCAAAGAACCCATGGCCAATGACAATGATAAGAAAGAATTAGTACGTTTCACTTCGTTTCTCCCTGTGTTTGATTTGGTTGAGCGTGTTTGACGAATATAATAGACCAAACAAATAGATCTAGTCACGCCAGCCAAACATTATGAAACAGAGCACGACGATGTTATTTAGTCTCGCGATACTTTGCGTATTTAACCTAACCGCGGTCGCTCAAGCTCCGATCAAGGATCTGAAGCCGACGGTCATCCTGATCTCGCTCGATGGTTTTCGCTGGGATTATCTTGATAAATATTCCCCGGCGACTCTCAACGCGCTAGCAAGAAACGGGGTGCGGGCCAAATGGATGATCCCATCATTCCCGACCAAGACCTTTCCAAACCATTACACGGTCGCGACGGGCTTGTATCCGCAGAATCACGGTCTCGTTGAGAACAATATCTATGATTTCGGTGAGATCTTTACAATGTCTAAACGCAAAGAGGTCGAGAACCCGCGTTGGTGGTGGGGCGAACCGATCTGGGTCACGGCCGAAAAGCAAGGGCAGATCGCGGCGAGCTATTTCTTTGTCGGCACCGAAACGATGATCCAAGGCGAAGCACCGACGCATTGGCGAACCTACAACGGTCGTGTTCCGAACATAATGCGGGTCGACAAAATACTCGGGTATCTTGATCAACCAAAAGGAAAGCGCCCGACGATGCTGTCGATGTACTTCTCGACGACAGACGATGTTGGGCACGAATTTGGCCCGGAATCCGAAGAAACAAAATATGCTGTTTGGGAAGTCGACGGTTATATCGAGCGATTGGTTTCGGGATTGAAAAAGCGCGGCATCGACCAACAGGTGAATATCATCATCACTTCGGATCACGGCATGGCCGCTGTCGATCAGCGGAATGCCGTCGTAATGGACGATTATTTTGACACGACAGACAAAAACCTCGCCGATCCCATCATCACCACCGGCGAGATATGGCAGATCTTTCCCCAACCCGGAAAGGAGGACGAACTCATCGGCCGCCTCAAACCAATCAAGAACGCGATCTGCTGGCGGAAGTCCGAAATTCCCCCCCGACTCCACTACTCAAAGGGCCGACGGATCGCTCCTATCGTGTGCTCGTCCGACCTTGGCTGGTTTATGACCAGCCGCGAACGCTACGACACTCAAAAGAAGTCGGACGATTTTGACAAGACCCGCGGAGCCCACGGTTACGACAATAGATATCAGGAAATGCAGGCCACCTTTATTGCGCACGGAGTGGCGTTCAAAAAAGGGTACGTCGCCGAACCATTCTCAAACGTCGAGGTCTACAACCTCATGTGCAAGATCCTAGGATTAACACCCGCAAAGAATGATGGAAATCTAAAGCACTTGAGGGGAATGCTGCGGTAGGATCTACTCGCCTCGAACGGTGAGTATCATTACTTCAGGGGGAACCATAAATCTAAAGGGCATCACGCTTGTCCCGATCCCGCTAGTGACGTACATGTCCAGTCCACGATCTTTGATGTGGCCGTATGCGTATTTCTGACCGTAGCTGGAGGGAATAACGGGACGGCCTAAGATCGGCAGCCAGATCTGCCCGCCATGTGTATGGGCGGACAGCATTAGTTTGAGGTTATCGGAGATGGCGAGTTCCCCGGTAATAAGGTACAAAATGTCCGGGCTGTGCTGAAGAACGACCAGGTCGCCTGTATTATCGGTGGGGTGAGCCGCTTCTTTTGCGGCATCTGAGTAAGCTTTCCATGTCGTGACCTTCATGTGGTCGTTCAAACCAAGAATGCGCAGTTTTTTACCGTCTTTTTCAATTACTGCAACTTCGTTTTGCAAGACGCGGAAACCGACCCGTGTAAATTCTGCCGCTACGCTCGTATCGCTGTACCAACCGTCGTGATTGCCGAGCACCGCAAGGACCCCATATTTTGCTCTAAACCCGCTCAGATTGTTCGCGATCGTTTCGATCGGCATTTTTAGTCGTCGTTCATTTACCGGCTTATTTTCTCGCTGTTGCGATACATAATCGCCGAGCAGAACGATAAGATCCGGATTCTCCGCATTTGTTTTTTCGACAATGAGCCGCAGTTTTTCTTCGGTGACATTATTTGAACCGCCGTGGATGTCACCGATCATGGCGATGCGTAGTCCATCGAACGCCTGATCCCAGCCTTTGATCTTGATCTCGTCACGATTGACCACGAGGCGATTTGGTTCGATAAAATAACCATAGCCGACACAAAGAGCGGCGGCGCATGCGAGTGCGATAATAAGAAGGATTAGTTTGTAGGATACCTCTCGAATGTCTCGGTGACCTCTGTGTTCTCGGCGGCTAACATCCCTGAAAATACTCGCTCCAACGTGAATCGACAAGTTTAACAATATCCTCACGCGGCTCGACTTCTTTTGGATACCAGGGTTTCATTCGGGCATCGATGATGATCGGTGCGGTGTAGCCAATATGATTGTTTTGAACGGTAACTTCTTTTGCGTAGATGTCGGTCGCCGGATTGAACCGCGTCCACGTCGCCCAAAGGAATTTTTCAGTCGATTTGGCAAAATCTGCGTTGTCGTGAATGATCACGACCTGCCAATCGTCAAATTTGCCGGATCGAGCCAGCCGTTCGCCGAGATCTTTGTCGTTTTCATAGCTCGAGCTTTCTATAACGATGCATCCGCCGCAGAAAACTTCAGCCCGCGTGACGCCTGCGGGCGTTTCACCTTTGAACTTACGTTCTAATTCCCTTTTCGCTTCGCCGAATCCCATCAGGATAGCCTTGCTGCCATGATTGATCTTTCCGCTTGCATAATCGAGCGTGTCGAACGCAGTCTGGCTAAAAATAAACAGGTCGCGATGCCATTCGGCACGAGCGAGAATATGTTCGAACAGCGTTTTGAAATCCCGCAGGTCTTGCGGCTGATCGGTAAGCAACAGAAATTTTGTCAGTGACAATTGACCTTCGCCAAGGATGCGAAAACCGGCGGAAAGGCCCTCGCGGGCGTAGCGATCTTTTACGACTGCGGCGGAAAGAGAATGAAAACCCGTCTCACCATAGCTCCAAAGATCACGAACGCCGGGCATCACGAGCGGAAATAGAGGCGACAGCAATTCTTGCAAATAATCGCCGATGAAGAAATCTTCCTGGCGCGGCTTGCCAACGACCGTGGCGGGGTAGATCGCGTCTTTGCGATGAAAAACAGCGTCGGCACGAAACACCGGATAATCGTGGGCGAGCGAATAGTAGCCGTAATGGTCTCCGAATGGACCCTCAGGACGTCGTTCGTGCGGTCCGACTGACCCGCAAATGGCAAACTCAGCTTCGGCGATCAGGCGATGACGGCCTCCGCCAAGCGGATTCTGGGCGGTCGTGATCTTTCCGTCATTGAGAAGTGAGGCGAGCATTAGTTCGGGAATATCTTCAGGAAGGGGTGCGATCGCGGAAAGTATCATCGCGGGAGATCCACCAAGAAATATTGTGACCGGAAGAGGTTTATTTTGCTGTTCAGCCTCAAAATAATGAAAGCCGCCGCCTTTGCCGATCTGCCAATGTATCCCCGTCGTGGCTTTATCGTACCGCTGAATTCGATACATTCCGAGATTATGTTTGCCGCTCGTCGGACTCTCAGTATAAACAAGCGGCAGCGTCACAAAATGCCCGCCATCTTCGTGCCAAAGCTGCAGAAGGGGAAGTTTTTCAAGATCGACGGACGATTGGCGGCTTTCTAGAACTGGAGCGGAACTAACTGACTTAGTGCCGAATTTCATCGCCGAAAAAGCTAAATCACGATATTCCCAGAGCTTTGCGGGCTTTGGCGGAAGGAGGTTTTCGGCGGCTTGGACTGCGCGTTTTACAAAATCAAGAGGTTTGGAACCAAATGCGAGATCTATCCGTTTTCTTGTTCCGAACAGGTTGGTAACGACCGGAAACTCTGAGCCTTTCACATTAGTAAAAAGCAAAGCCTTTCCCTGTTTGTCGATCACGCGCCGATGTATTTCAGCGATCTCAAGGTATGGATCTACTTCAGCCCTGATCTCGACGATCTCATCCTCGCGGCGGAGTGATTCGATAAATGTTCGGAGATTTCTATGCATTCGAAAGAATTAGCCCACGAAATACACAATTGACACGAAATCGTTTCAAGAAATAATCTATCAGTTTTTTCGTGTATCTACTGTGTTTCGTGGGCAGAAATATCTACTTACGCAGATTGTCTTTGCTCAGGTCGAGATCATCTGCCTTGATCACCTCGACGGTCATTTTCGGAAATCGCTTCGCAAGATCGGCCTTAAATATCGAATAGTCGCCAACGATCACGATGTCGCCGCCCAGCAGATTATCCAACGCGAAATTTTTGATCTGAGCGTCCGTTACCCCGTTTACGCTTGCAACGTAGCTATTTAGAGCACTTGACGGGATGCCAAATCCATAAAGCTCGCCGATCGCACTCGCCAATCCGCTGGTGGTTTCTAGACTAAGGCCAAATGTACCGGTTAGAACTGATTTTCTAGGTATCAATTCAGATTCGGCTGTCAGAGTAGCTGATAGTTTACGGAGCTCGTCGATAACTAGTTCGGTAACCTCTGCTGCCGACTCATTTTTAGTCTGCGTGCGCGTGGAAAAGTTTGACTTAAACCATCGCCATGCAAAGCTGCTGCCAGCACCGTAGCTAAGCCCGCGTTTGATACGTATTTCCTGATTAAGCCGCGACGAATAGCCGCCGCCGAGGACGGAATTTAGCACCGATGCCGGGAAATAACGAGCATCAGAACGACCAATTCCGCCTACCGGTTGAGCGTATGTAACCGATGCCTGGCCTGATTTTGGCAGATCAATGACAAGGAAACGATTGACAATGGGACGCGGACCCGTCGAGTCTGTTGACCCTAGCTTGGTCAAGCGTTCAAGCTGCATGGTTTTAACGCGCGGTGCCGCCTTGTCCCAGGCTCCAAAATATTTTACTGCAAGCGAGGATGCTGTCGCGGCAGAGATGTCACCAGCAAAAACCAAGACTGAATTGACCGGTTTATAGTGATCTTTTTGAAATTTCAATATGTCAGATCGCGAGATCGCGCCGATGCTCGAGGGTGTTCCGCCCGCCGGATGTTCTTTAAAGCTGTACTTGCTTACAACATAATTCGCCAAAAAGCTCGGCTGTTTGAGGTTGTAGGTCAGCCCGTCGAGCGTCTGCGTTTTGAGCAGATCGATCTCTTTCTGGTCAAATTGTGGATTGAGGACAACATCAGCGAGTATTGCCATCGCCTGAGCAACTTTGTCCGAAGTGACCGTCACTGAAATGAACGATGTGTTCCAGCCCGCTCCACTGCTGATCGAACCACCGAGAAACTCGACCGCTTCGGCTATCTGAGTCGCCGTGCGGGTCGCGGTTCCTTTCGTCAGCATGGACGCGGTCATATCAGCCAATCCTGCTTTAGAAGCATCCTCGGCTGAGGCACCGGCACGGATCAACAGGTTGATGGTGACGAGCGGCACGTGGCTTTTTTGAACGACCGCGACCGTCATTCCGTTAGCTAATTGTTTTTCCTGAACTGCCGGAACCGAAACGGCCCTGGGAGCTCCCGGAGCAGGCGGGGTTTCCTGAGCGAACGAATTCACAACAAAGGCACAGAGGGCAAAAAGTAGGGTAAGTGTGCTTTTCATTATTTTGCACCTCCGTCATTTGAATAGTGGATCACGACGCGGTTGGTGTCGGTAAAGTATTTTTTCATTACACGTTGAACGTCCGCAGCGGTTACAGCCTGAAGCCGTTTGACGTTGGTGTTGACGAGTTTTGGATCGCCTTCGTAAGCGATACTGCGTTCCACAGCGATCGCCTTGCCGTCATTGTCTTCAAGGCTTTGGATCGCATCGGAAATTAGCTGATTTTTGGCTTTAGTAAGCTCCTTAACCGTCACGCCTTTCGTTTGGATCAGCGACAATTCAGCGAGCAAAGCCTTTTCCAGTGCCGCTCCCGTCTTGCCTTCGCTTGCTATAGCAAAGAAGTAGAGCAAGCCGCCGTCAACCTTGTTGTCAAGATTAAACGAAGCCTCCTGTGCGATCTGCTGTTTGTACACGAGGCTCTGATAGAGCCGCGAACTCTCGCCGCCGCTCAGTATTTTATTGGCCACACGCAAGGCCGCGATGTCGCCGTCCTTGGAGGGCGGAGCGAGATATGTTATCGCCACGGCCGGAAACGGGACATTTGGAGCCGTTTTTTCGTAACGGGTTTCCTGGGTACGGGCCGGTTCCTTGATCGTTACTCGCGGGATCGACGCAGTCGGCCGCTTTACACGTCCAAAATATTTGTCGGTCCACGCGTCAAACTTCCCTTGATCAAAATCGCCGACAACGATCAAATATGCATTGTCGGGACGGTAATACATGTCGTAAAACGATTTAGCGTCAGCCGGTGTCGCGGCATTTAACTGGGCGAGGTCACCGATGACGCCGCGTTTGTATGGATGTTGAGTGTAAGAAAGGCTGCCGATGTATTCGAAAAGCTGCCCATAGGGCTGAGCCAGAACGCTCTGGCGAAACTCTTCCTTGACCACATCGCGTTCTGATGCAAAGTTTTTGTCATCAACATTAAGGTTGACCATTCGCTCGGCTTCGGCCCATAGCAGCGTCTCAAGATAATTTGACGGTACGACCTCGTAATAATTGGTGAAATCATCCCACGTCGAGGCATTGTTAAACCCGCCGACATCTTCGGTCAGTCGGTCCATCTTTTCGTTGGGCATGTTTTTGGTCGATTTGAACATCATATGTTCAAACATATGTGCAAAGCCGGATTTGCCCTGCGGATCGTTCTTGCCGCCAACGTCATACCAAACGTGAATTGCCACCGTCGGGCTCGAATTGTCCTTTACAGACACCACCTTTAACCCGTTTGGCAGCGTCCGCTCCTTGATATTAAGCGGAGCAACTTTCACCTGTGCTGCTGCGGCAAGGCTAGAGGCCAGCCCGAGCAGTAATACAAAAGCGATCTTTCTCATAGAATTTCCTTGTGGCACAAAATATAGCGGTATTACGCACAAATACCAGTTTTTGTTTTGAAAGCCTGTAAATTATTGATAATCGTAAAACCCTTTGCGGCTCTTGCGGCCAAGCCAGCCTGCATCGACATATTTTTTGAGCAGCGGGCTTGGACGGTATTTCGGATCGCCAATGCCTTCGTGCAATACGTTAAGGATCGCGAGGCATACGTCTAAGCCGATGAAATCCGCCAGCGCGAGTGGACCCATCGGGTGATTCATGCCGAGCTTCATGATCTCGTCGATCGATTCACGTGAAGCAACGCCCTCATGCAGGGCAAAAATTGCCTCGTTGATCATCGGCATTAACACTCTATTAGATACAAAACCCGGGGAATCGTTGCACTCAACGGGGACTTTGCCAAGCTGCTCTGAAATAGATTTGACTTTCGCGTAAGTCTCATCAGATGTTGCAATTCCACGGATAACCTCAACCAGTTTCATAAGTGGAACCGGGTTAAAAAAATGCATCCCGATGACATTATCCGGGCGTTTTGTTGTCGCAGCGATCTTGGTAATAGAGATCGACGAGGTATTTGAGGATAAAATTGCATCCGGGCCGCAGATCTGATCGAGTTTTTCGAATATTTGTTTTTTGATCTCAAAGTTCTCCGAGGCGGCTTCAACCACTAAAGAGCAGCCTTTGACGTCGTCGAGGTCTGTCGTCGTCGTTATCCGCGACAACACATCAGTCTTTTGATCCTCTGTCATCGTTTCTTTCTTAACAAAACGATCTAAGCTTTTGCTGATATTCGCGAGGCCACGCTCAACAAAGTCAGCCGACACGTCGCACATCACTACACTAAACCCCGCTCCGGCAGCCGTCTGAGCAATGCCGTTGCCCATCGTCCCCGCACCTATAACACCTATAATTTCACTCATATTATTCTTTAATTATTGACTGGTCTAAGAAACAAATAGAATAAACCACGCCGTGAATACAAAACAAACGAGCGATGAGATTTTGACGTCTCATCGCTCGTAGTTACAAAACCCAGTCGCTATCGCTATCGCTCCCGGTTCTGACAATAGTTACTGCCAGCTATTTGGCGGAGGTGGCTGTTGCTGATAATCGTAGTTTGGCTGCCGAAACATCGGATGGGGCATTCCCGCGTTCAGGTACATTTGTTTGCCCATATCGCCAAACAGGAACCAAAGACCGTACACTCCAACTGCTGTTCCGAGCGGAAACGAAAGACACGAGACAATGCTGCCAATTATTCCCCATGTTCGAGCATTCGCTTTTTCCTTGAACAGTTTATAACCGCCGAGAATCTGAGAGCCGGTAAACAGTATCGAGAAGATCACCATAAAAACTACAGCAACAATAAAAAACGCTCCAACCGCACGGCCCTCGCTATTTCGGCTGCCGGCGATCATCGCCGCACCCAAAATACCGTAAACAACGGTGAGAATAGCCATTACAACAGCCTGCAAGCCGCCGTGGGCCATCAAAAAAATACCAACTAATCGATTATGTTCCTTAGCATTCATAGAAAACGAAGCCTCCGATTAGAGAACGCTCGAACCGGTGTCGAAGTTGCAAGATTAGCCAATTTAATCACGTTCGACAGCCATCGCAACCGAGTTCCCTCCGCCGAGGCAGAGAGCCGCAACCCCGCGTTTAACGCCGCGTCGTTTCATCTCATAGAGCAGAGTTGTCAGCACGCGTCCGCCGGAATTACCGATCGCGTGACCGAGAGCAACCGCACCACCATTGACATTGACACGATCCAAGTCCAGGCCGAGTTCCTGCATAACGCCGAGGGCCTGAACAGAAAAGGCCTCGTTGAGTTCGAAAAGATCAACGTCTTTCATATCCCACCCAGCTTTTGCAAGCACATTCTGGACGCCTTTGACGGGTGCCATCATGATGAGCTTTGGTTCGATACCCGAGGCAGCCCAAGCAACGACACGCCCGAGAGGGTCGATACCAAGTGCTGCCGCGTTTTCTGCCGACGTGACGACAAGGGCCGACGCTCCATCATTAACGCCTGGAGCGTTACCCGCTGTGACGGTGCCGCCATCTTTTTTGAACGCCGGACGAAGTCTCGCAAGACTTTCGGCAGTTGTGTCTGCACGAACGGGCTCATCGTAATCAAGAATAATAGGATCGCCTTTCTTTTGCGGGATCTCGATCGATATTAGCTCATCCTTAAATCGACCGGCAGCCTGAGCGTCGGCGGCTTTTTGATGGGACTTTGCCGCAAAACCATCCTGAGATTCACGTGAGATCTGATATTTTTCTGCAACGACCTCGCCGGTGTTGCCCATGTGCCAGTTTTCGAACGGACACCACAGACCGTCGTGGATCATGAGATCAGTCGCGGTCTGATTTCCCATTCGAAAACCGTCGCGGGCTGTCTGAAGCGCATATGGGATATTCGACATGGATTCCATTCCGCCCGCAACAACGTATTCCGCATCACCGAGTTGAACCGCCTGTGTCGCAAGAGCAACGGCCCGCAAACCCGAGCCGCAGACCATATTGATGGTCAATGCAGATACCTCGGGCGGCAGTCCTGCTTTGAGTGCCGCCTGACGCGCAGGAGCCTGTCCCTGTCCCGCCGCGACGACGCAACCCATGATCACCTCATCGATCTTCTCAGGGGTAACGCCCGCTCGTGCGACAGCTTCTTTAATTGCAATTGCGCCGAGTTCCGATGCCGTAAATCCTTTAAGAAGGCCTTGGAATTTACCCGTCGGCGTCCGTGCCGCGCTTATTATGACTGCTTGTTTATTCGTACTCATATTTAGTGCCTCAATAATAGGTTAGAAATTTTGTATCTAATGCAATTAATTATTTTATGATGATTCACTCATTGGTTCAAAGGTGATAGTGGGTGTTTGTATTTTGAACGAGATTCGTTTAAGTTTTGAGGAACTCCGGTTATAAATTTCATATAGGCAGGTAAATAAAAGTGCGTTCAAGCTTCGTCCGTTTTGTGTTGGCATCGCTGGTACTATCGTTGTTCTTTTCAATCGAAGTCTCGTCCCAGACCGCTGCGGCTAAGGTCGACCCCCTCAAGAATCTGCAATATCGCTCGATCGGTCCGTTTCGAGGCGGCCGCGTTGGAGCCGTAGAAGGCATCGCTGGGCAACCAAATGTCTATTATTTCGGAGCAACCGGTGGCGGCGTCTGGAAAACGACCGACGCTGGTGTCAACTGGCTCAACGTATCTGACGGCTTTTTTGGCACCGGTTCGGTCGGTGCCATCGACGCTGCTGACTCTGACCCGAATACGATCTATGTCGGCATGGGTGAGCAGACTCTGCGGGGTAACGTTTCGAGCGGCGATGGTATGTACAAGTCCGTTGACGGCGGCAAGAGTTGGAAGCATGTGGGCCTAGGTGACACGCAGCAGATCGCGAGGATCCGGGTTCATCCGAAAGATCCGAATATCGTCTACGTCGCGGCTCTTGGGCACCTTTGGGGCAATAACGATGAGCGCGGCATATTTCGGACCCGCGACGGCGGCAAGATCTGGCAGAAGATACTTTTCCGCAACTCGGCGACCGGTGCGAGCGAATTAGCGATGGACCCGTCAAACCCAAATACACTTTATGCCGGATTTTGGCAGGTGGGCCGAAAGCCTTGGCGTATGGACAGCGGCGGCGAAGGCAGCGGCCTGTTCAAATCTACTGACGGCGGTGACACTTGGGTCGAGATCACGCGAAACCGCGGGCTTCCCGCCGGACTTAACGGCAAGATGAACATCACAGTCTCGCCCGTCAACCCGAATCGTCTGTTCGCGATGGTTGAGAATAAGGATGGCGGCCTCTTTACCTCAAACGATGCTGGTGACACTTGGCAGCGTGTGAGTGAAGCGGCGTCCATTCGGCAACGGCCGTGGTACTACAACCGCGTTTACGCCGATCCTGAGAATGAGAATACCGTCTATGTCTTGAACGTCCAGTTCCACAAATCGATCGACGGCGGGCGTACCTTTACAACCATTGGCGTTCCGCACGGCGACAATCACGATCTTTGGATCGCACCTAACGATGCGAAACGGATGATCAACGGCAATGATGGCGGGGCTAATGTAAGTTTTAATTCCGGCGGTAGTTGGACCGAGCAGGACCAAGCGACCGCACAGTTTTACCGTGTGACAACCGACAATGATTTTCCATATAACATTTACGGTGCACAGCAGGACAATTCGACGATACGTATCGCATCGCGTTCGGACGGGTTTGCGATAACGACAGCGGATTGGTTCGCGGTCGGTGGAGGTGAATCGGGCTGGATCGCGCCGCATCCTGAAAACTCAGATGTTGTCTTTGCGGGCAGCTACGACGGATTACTGACGCGGTGGGACCGTAAAACGGGTCAGGAGCGGAACATCGACGTTTATCCGGACAATCCGATGGGATCGGGAGCCGAAGGCACAAAGTATCGATTTCAATGGAACTTCCCCATCGTCTTTTCACCACATAAAACAAACGGCAAATATGTTTTGTATTCAGCGGCGAATGTCCTGTTCCGAAGCTATGATGAGGGACAATCATGGGAGCCGATCTCGCCTGACCTGACTCGTAACGACAGGACTAAGCAGACGCATTCCGGCGGAGCCATCTCGGGGGATAACACCAGCGTTGAATATTACGACACCATCTTTTCGGTAGATGAGTCGCCTCTCAAACCCGGCGTTATTTGGGCAGGGACGGATGATGGGCTGGTTCAAGTTAGCCTGAATAACGGGCAGTCCTGGAGCAACGTCACGCCCAAGGACCTGCCGGAGTGGATACAGATAAATCACATTCGAGCTTCGCCATACGACGCGGGTTCGGCGTATTTTGCCGCAACCAACTATAAGAACGACGACCAGAAGCCGTACATCTACAAGACGAATGATTACGGAAAGACTTGGAAAAAGATCGTCAACGGGATTAACGCTGAGCACTTTACGCGGGCGGTAACGGAAGATCCAAATCGTCGGGGTTTCCTTTATGCAGGAACAGAACGCGGGATTTACTATTCAAGCAATGATGGAGAACAATGGCAGAGTCTACAACTGAATCTTCCGGTCGTCCCGATCACGGACCTGACGGTGCAGAAACGCGAGAAAGATCTCGTTGTCGCCACGCAAGGACGGTCGTTCTATGTGCTCGATAATCTGCCTGTGCTCTACCAACTTGCTGACGCGGAGAAAGCCTCCGCACTTCTCTTCAAGCCAGAGGACGCTTATCGAACCGCCGGTGGCGGGGGCTTCGGGCTGCCTGCGACAGCGACCGTCGGACGTAATCCCGCGAGCGGCGCGGTCGTCAATTATTACCTTAAGGATAAACCGGCTAAAGAGGTTGTGATCGAATTTCTGGACAGTCAAAATACCGTGATCCGCAAATTTACCCGACGAATTGAAACGCCCGCTGCGGGAACTCCGCCTGCCGGCGGTCTTGGCGGTGGTGATCCGCAGCCTACCGCAGATGTTGGGCTAAATACGTTCGTTTGGAACTACCGTTTGCCAAACGCCACAACGATCGCAAATTTAATAATGTGGGGCGGTTCTCTTGCCGGGCCGAGAGTGCCTCCCGGAGATTACTCGACGCGTCTAACGGTTGACGGAAAGGTCATCGGCACGGAACCGCTTGTCATAAAAGCTGATCTACGGCTGACGACTACCCCGGAAGATTTTGCGAAGCAGTTCGACCTTATGAAAAAGATAAATTCGAAACTGACCGAGACGCACACGGCGATCAATGAGCTTCGTGACGTGAGAACACAGATCGAAAATCTTTCAAAACGGCTGAAGCCAGAAAACAAAGATCTGATCGACAAAGCGAAAGACATTATCACGAGGCTAACAGCCGTAGAAGAATCATTACATCAGACCAAGATCCGGAGCGGCCAGGACGCGCTGAACTTTCCTATCAGGCTCAACAATAAGCTTGCGGCTCTCAGTTCGTTTGTTGACGGTTCCGACTATGGCCCGACGGCATCTGCGTATGTGGTCTATACCGACCTGACGACGCAGATCGACGCCCAACTTGCGAAGTACGCGACGATCAAATCGCAAGACATCGCCGATTTTAATAAGCAATATGCGGCGAAAGGCCTGCCCGTTGTGATAACGGCGAAATAAAGATGGCGAGGTTAGTCCTCGCCAATATCCTCATTCCAGATTTCCGGATGGGCTGTGATGAAGGTGGCGAGCAGGTCGATACACTCTTGAGAGTTGAGAATGATAACCTCAACTCCCAGGTCTCGTAACGAATCAACGCCTCCTTGGAAAGTCTCGGATTCGCCGACGATCACGGTTCCGATACCGAATTGCCGGATCAAACCGGTGCAATACCAGCACGGAGCGAGAGTCGTGACCATGATGGTGTCGCGGTAGTTCCGCTGCCGCCCGGCTTTACGAAATGCGTCCGTTTCGCCATGTACAGATGGGTCGTTTTCCTGCACACGACGGTTACGCCCGCGTCCAAGTAACGTCCCTTTGCCGTCAAATAATGCGGCACCGATCGGCACACCACCCTCGGCAAGCCCGATACGAGCCTCTTCAATTGCGATGGCTAGTAACGATTGCGGATCAATAGATGGGGCCATATGAATTGATTTTATAGCCATAAGGCACGCGTATGCTAATCTCGAAATATGTCACAGAACTTTCAGCCCGGTGATTTTCTCGTATTTCAGTTGGAGGCGGGGTTTGCTTTGCTGCGGCTTTTGGCAATTGATGAGCAGGATGACGAAAAAACTTGGCACCTAGCGGCTTATGAGGATTTTTACCTTGATGTTGAGATGGCAGAGGCCGCTATCAGTGGCGGGGATGCTCTTCGCATTACCCAACCGCATCTCGCATTGACCACGCGGGCATTTGAAAGCACACAGGTTGCAAAGATCGCTAATATTACATTATCGGAGGCAGAGATTACTCCTTTGAACCAATGGCGTAATTCTCCAGAAAATGAGATATCGGATAAATCCGTCCGTCTACTATTAGGGCTAAGATGATCGTCGTTTTTCTGCGAGATGTTTTGTCGTGCGGTCTGTGACGCTGGCCGGCACCATATTCTCAAAATCAGGCATTTCGAGTTGTTTGTCGGCTGAGGCTGGAGCGACAGCGACCGGGTCGCTTCCTGTCCGATTTCCACGCCTTTTCCATTGTCGTTTTAATCTGCGGGCACGGATAAACGTCTGTATATGCCAACCACCCATCGCGAGCAGCAGACCGGCCGTGGCATATATCAACGGATGAGTGGTATCTCGAAAACCTAGAAATATATACAGCAGGATCGCTAGCGTAAAACTGACGATCACGGTCATCATCGAAAGGACTGTATTTACCTTAATATTTTCTTCGGGTGGGGACTCCCGTTTTACGGGTTTTGAGAAATCCGGCAAAAACGTGCCGCATTGGCGGCAGTAAGTTTCCGCGGATTGATCAGCTTTTCCACAATTTGGGCAAAACATATTGGATAGTTGTCAGTAGTCGGTTGCCGGTGCTCAGATCGAATACAACAAACCTAACTACGAATCAAGAGTCTTTCCGGTTCACTAAAGCTTTCGCCTTTTCAATTCTTTTCCGATCATTTCAAGCTCACGGCTCACATGTCCCGCGGCGGACGAATTTTCTTTGGCCCGGCGCATCAGATATGGCACCGCGTCAGCGACCGGTCCATATGGGACGTATTTCGACACATTGTACCCATCCTTAGCCAAAACATACGAGATATTGTCGCCCATGCCGTAAAGCTGTGAGTAAAAAATATGTGGATGGTCGGTTGGGATCCCGTATTCCTGCATCCGTTCAGCCAGAGCTTCTGTGCTTGCTTCGTTATGCGTAGCGGCGACAAATGCGATGTCTTTGTAATGCCTTAGGCAATAATCGAGTGCAGCGTTGTAATCGGCGTCGGTTCCGGCCTTGGTCTCATGGATCGGCGACGGATACCCTTTTTCAGCGGCTCGCTGACGCTCCTTTTCCATATAGGCCCCGCGAACCAGTTTTGCGCCGTAAACGTAACCATCTGTTTTTGCCTGGCGACGCGAATCTTTCAGATATTGGAGCCGATCCTTGCGGTAGAGCTGGATCGTGTTATATATGACTGCGCGTTCGCGATTAAATCGCTCCATCATCTCGACGGCGAGCCTGTCGATCGCATCCTGTATCCATGAATCCTCGGCATCGATAAAAACGGGCTGATCAACCGAATAAGCATATTCACAAATTTCGGCGACTCGGTTGTGGATGCGTTCGCATTTGGCCTGACTCTTTGCGTCAAGTTTCTTTTTATTACTGAGGCGTTCGAGTGTGCCGAGCGGTGCAACGCCCGTAACCTTAAAGACGGCAAACGGAATATTCGGATCTTCCTTTGCGCGGTCAATTGTGCGTATGATCTCTTCTTTTGTTCGGTCAAAATCGTCCTCGGTCGCTTTGCCCTCGACTGCGTAATCGAGGATCGTGCCGATGTTTGAGCGTCCAAGTGTTTCGATCGTCGAATCGCACTCCTCGATCGTTTCACCCCCGCAAAATTGCTCGAATATCGTCGATTTAATAAGTCCCTCGACCGGCAAGCCGATCGATATTGCAAATCGCGTCGCTGTCGTGCCGATGGCATTCAGAAACGGCGAGTTGAGCATCTTAAAGAGCCTGTATTTTTCTTTTAGCTGCGAATCGGATTTATCCGCAAATGCAGTGGCGGTGTCCTGGAGATCCAGAGAGAAATCGCTCATAAAAACCGGATAATAACATATTAGCCACAGAGTCCACAGAGAACACGGAGCAAAAGCAGCCGTTGGTTGAGCCGAAATTGTAAGTGACGGTAAATTGCCTTATTATTATCGTTTTACCTCAGTGTCCTCTGTGATCTCTGTGGCAAAAAGGTTTATATGGCAAAATGGCTTCCTAAAAGATCGGAAAACTATTCCGAGTGGTATAACGAGATCGTCAAGCGTGCTGATCTCGCCGAAAATAGCGCGGTTCGCGGGTGCATGGTCATCAAACCTTACGGCTTTGCGATCTGGGAAAAGATGCAGCGGGCGTTGGACGATATGTTCAAAGCGACGGGCCACGTCAACGCATATTTCCCTCTTTTCGTGCCAAAATCATTTCTTGAAAAAGAAGAGGAACACGCCGAAGGTTTCGCAAAAGAATGTGCGGTCGTCACGCATTATCGCCTAAAGGCAAATCCCGATGGCAAAGGGCTCATCGTCGATCCGGCGGCAAAGCTTGAGGAAGAGCTGATCATTCGCCCGACCTCCGAGACCGTCATTTGGAACACCTACAAAAACTGGATCCAGTCGTGGCGCGATCTGCCTTTGCTTATCAACCAATGGTGCAACGTTGTTCGATGGGAAATGCGAACGCGCCTCTTCTTGCGCACCACCGAATTTCTCTGGCAGGAAGGCCACACGGCTCACTCGACCGAGCAGGAAGCGATCGAGGAGACTGAGCGAATGCTAGGCGTCTACGCGACCTTTGCTGAAGAATGGATGGGTGTGCCCGTGCTTCGCGGGCTCAAATCGCCAAACGAACGCTTCGCCGGAGCTATCGAAACTTACTGTATCGAAGCCCTCATGCAGGACGGCAAAGCTCTACAGGCCGGGACTTCGCATTTCCTCGGGCAGAATTTCGCCAAGTCTTTCGATGTGAAGTTCGTCAACAAGGAGAACGAGCAGGAATACGCGTGGGCGACGAGCTGGGGAGTTTCGACGCGGCTGATGGGCGCTTTGATCATGGCCCATTCGGACGATCAAGGGCTAGTGCTGCCGCCAAAACTCGCTCCTATTCAGGTTGTCATTATTCCGATTTACAAAACGCTTGAAGATCTGGCCGTGATCTCTGAGAAGGTCAACCCTCTTTTCGAAGAGCTAAAGGCTGCCGGGATATCGGTCATATACGACGACAGCGACAATCAGCGCAGCGGTTGGAAGTTTGCTGAGTATGAGTTAAAGGGTGTTCCGATCCGCTTGGACCTCGGCATGCGTGATCTAGAGAACGGGACCATTGAGGTTGCCCGCCGCGACACGCTCACAAAGGAATCGCAGCCGATCGACGGCATTGTCGAGCACGTCAAGGCTTTGCTCGACGAAATCCAAACCAACATCTACCAAAAGGCTCTCGCGTTTCGCGAGGAAAACACTTTCCTCGTGGACACCTGGGATGATTTCAAAGCCCAGATCGAAAAGGGCGGCTTCGTGATGGCCCATTGGGACGGCACCGCCGAGACCGAGGAAAAGATCAAAGAAGAAACTAAAGCTACGATCCGTTGCATACCGCTCATCTCGACGATGGAAGCGGGCAAATGCATCTACTCCGGAGCGGAATCGGGCAAACGTGTGGTCTTCGCAAAAGCCTATTAAAGAGACAAAATTGGTAACATTGACCGCGAAATGCGCGAAAATGACGAAAGCGTGAGCTTTTGGGCAGTTCGAGTATTTCGCGGTTTTTCTTTGCCTAGTAAAACAAGAATTTATTCGACTTTTCCCGCAAATTGACCGTCTAAGTAATTGGCTGCGAAAAGTTTCGCAAATCAAACGTTATTTGAGATATGATTCTCGTGCCGGAGCGGCGATAGACTCGAGCTTGATGTATAAAACCAGCACTGATGAGCAGCTAGTCGAATTAGCGGTCGGACAGGATCCGGATGCTTTCGGCGAGATCGTTAGACGATGGGAGCGTAAGATATTCGCTCTCTGCTTTGGTATGCTCGGCCGCGAAGACGACGCCGGTGATGCGGCCCAGGAAGCTTTTATTGCGGCTTATCGCAATCTAAAAAATTTTCGCGGCGAGGCCCAGGTTTCGTCGTGGCTACACCGGATAGCGGTCAATCAGTGTCTGACAATAAAACGCCGTCAGCGGACGAGGGCAGAGGACTATTTTGACAGCGAGGACGGTTCCGAAGAAAGAGTATTTGTTGCCTCGCCATTATTGTCGCCCGCCCGCACGACAGAAAAGGCCGAGCGAACCAATCTGATCCGGCAGGCAGTCGGAGCTTTGCCGACCGATCTGCGACAGGTGATCGTGATGAAAGAATTCGAAGAAATGACGTTTCAAGAGATTTCGGAAACGCTTGAGTTGCCCCTGAGCACGGTAAAAAGCAGGCTTTACACCGCGCTGAAGCAGTTAAGGATGAGGTTAGAGAGAACGCCGGTCGAGGTGGTTTAGTTATGGATAACTGCAATAAAAATGGATGCGAATTTACGGACGAGATCGTTTCGTATATGTACGACGAGATCGGCGAGTCCGAACGAGTCAAATTTGAACAGCACTTGTTGGATTGCACCGTATGTACGGACGAATTCGCAGGTATTGCAAATGCGCGGTTTTCGATGTTCGCATGGCATAAAGAGGAATTTGCCCATCTGCCAACGCCAAATATCGTGATTCCATACCGGGAGACAGTAGAAGCAACTGGATTCCTTGCAGGACTTCGTGATCTGTTGACGCTTTCCGGCTGGCCGGCTGCTGCAACTGTGGCCGCCGGGCTTATTGTAAGCATCGGCCTTGGTTTTGCTGTGATCAATTATGTTAGCGGCGATCAGGATATGGTATCGAACACATCGACCAATATTGCTGTGCCGCCTGTGGCGTCATCGGAGCCCCAGACATCGCAAATCAACCCCATCAGGAAAGATAGCGAGACGGTTGTAGTGCCGGTCGCGGACGATCCTCAGGTCCGTCCATTGCGTGCATCAACCGGCCAGCGTCCGAGAACTGAAAGGACAGCTAAGGCTGTTTCCCAGCGGACAAGAGATACAGTGATCCGCAATCCGTCGGCTACGACTGCAAAGGCT
Source organism: Pyrinomonadaceae bacterium (assembly GCA_041745735.1). Classification (GTDB taxonomy): domain Bacteria; phylum Acidobacteriota; class Blastocatellia; order Pyrinomonadales; family Pyrinomonadaceae; genus OLB17. Next base: position 33,603 of record JBGTII010000041.1, read on the forward strand.
CCGGTTTTGACCACTTACGATGAGACTGACGACAAGTCACTACGTCTTTCGGATCTTTTTGACGAAGGAGGAGCGGGATAACCTGTTGCAACTTTATGGAAACCATCAAGTATTTTAGGGCCGCGACATTATCAGCGTTTGTTCTTATCTTTGTAATAACGGGACTTGCGCAGGAAACTAAACCCGTCGAGACGCAGCCGCAAGACGGGCAAAACCCAGCCGTCAACCAACAGCCGGATATACGCACCAACGCGCTACGTCAGCTCGGGCTTTCGCGCGAACAGATACAACAGATCCGCCGGATGAATATGGAGCGAAAGCCGCTGATGGACGAGGCTCAAAAGCGTCTGCGTGAAGCAAACCGTAGCTTGGATGAGGCGATCTATGCAGATCAGGTCAATGACGCGGATGTGCAGGCTCGTTTGAAAGAGTTACAGCTTGCTCAGGCTGATGTGGCACGAATCAGGTTTATGAATGAGCTTGCGGTGCGAAAAATACTCACACCGGATCAGCTTACCCGATTTCGTGAATTACGTCAGCGATTTGAGCAAGTGAGGGAGAACGTGGAAAGACG
>JBGTII010000042.1:0-15824 GCA_041745735.1 Pyrinomonadaceae bacterium
GAGGACATGTGCCCGGCCTGCATCGTTATCAGCAAACCTCGGCTCAAAACCGCCCTCGACGCGGTCCTAAACCCACCGCTCAATATTGCCGATATCGTCATCGAAAAAGACGTTCCGTTACCCGGCCTCAGGAGAGCGGGACAATTTACCGATCTCTTTCTAAAGATGGAGACGGGCGATAGCGTATTTCTGCCCGGTGTCGAACGCAACGCCTTTAAACACTCTCAAGATCAGCTGCGAAAATCGCACGACTTTAGATTCGCCACCCGAAAGGTCCACGAAAAGGGCAAAGACGGTCTCCGCGTATGGAGGACGGCATAGGCAATGCCTAAGAAAGTTGATAAAACCCTAAAAACCCGCCCTGATCTCGACGACCAGGCATTTGTCGTTTGGACGGCGGCTCAGCCTGAGAATCGCGGTATCGATGTGCAATCGATGTATCGCAAGATGCTCGAATGGTGCGATCAAAAAGGCGTTACACCCACGCGGCTCCGGCTGCTCAACTGGATATCCCGCGAACGCGAGGCCATGCCGATGACCTACAAACCGGCCTATCACAAAGAGCAACCGGCACCAGTGCCAACGACGGTCACACCCGAACCGCCCTGCGACATCTGCGGCAAAGAATATTGCCTAAAAACCCACCGCAAAGAGCGAGGACTTTAATTATGCCGATCAAAGACCCGACAATTTATCCACCATATTGGAAGCAGTTTTCCGAGTATATTCGCTTCGATCGTGCGGCCGGTCTTTGCGAGCAATGCCGTGCTCCAAACGGCATGTGGAAAGCGATCTGGTCGATAGATGGTGATCAGTCCGTAGGCTACTTTGAGAATTGTAATGACGCTTCACTGGACGAAGATTTCGCGTTCCTCGTAAGAAAGCCAACACTTATCGTCCTCACCGTCGCGCATCTTGATCATGCCGGTGGAGTCTGCGACTGCAAAGAGCGAACAGGCCGCAAATGTGCGCGTCCCAATCATGTTCTCGCCCTCTGCCAAGCCTGTCATTTAGCGATGGATCTACCCAAACACATCGAAAACCGCCGCGCAACTTTAAGAGATCAGCGTGACGCTCGACGGGCGTTATTTAGTCATTTAGAGGAGGCTGCATAATGTGTAATTTCACCCCATCAGAGATCCGCACCCGCCAAGAGATGTCGGAGGAGACAATCAACGCGATCGGCGAAATGGTCCACGCCGCGGTAAAGCATTTCGACCCCGACCACACCGGCCCGGTCGAATTCACCGCCTGCCGCCCGCACCCATCCGAGATCGATGACGCGAATAACGAGGAGTTTTTCTATGCCCAGCACTCCTTTTGAGGATCAACCGCTATGCATCCAGCGAACGGTCGTCCTTATCAAAGGGCCGTGGATTGGTGCCTTTTTCCTCCATACCGGAGCTAGAAATGTCGTCCATACATTGGACCCGCGTCTCAGCCCAAACTTTCACTTTTACGAATATACGACGCCTGAATTGGCCATCGAACGCTTTAATGAGCTTGTCGATATCAGCCGCAGCAACGGCTGGACCGTCGCCTTTCGCGGCGTCCCAAACAACGCCCGGCTGTCATAGCCGCTCATCCGCATCCGGGGTATATTCGAGCAGGTCATTAGGTGTGCATTTAAGCAGATTACACAGAGTGTTGAGGGTTTTTAGATTGACTTGCTTCCAGTCCTTTTTCCAGAGCTGGTACGACATTCCCACCGGAAAGCCGGTCAGTTTTTGCAGTTGATATGCGTTTTTGATGTCCTGTTTCGCTGCAATAGCGTGTAGCTGGGAAATGATCATTCCCACATTATCGGCAAGGCTGCGTACTGAGATAATATCTGGCTAGAGAGTAGTTATCTGCACAGGGATTGTTTGATCTTTGAAAACTAAATATTCTGCTGGCATCGACGTAGTTTCCAGCCCTGCTACGTTGCATCCATACATATTATGACTGCACCAAAACCAGATGGGCTGGCTCCTTATTGTTCCGCGCACGGCATCACGCTCTATAACGCCAAATATGAGCAGATCCTGCCGCTCCTCGGTCCGGGCACGATCGACGCTCTGATCACTGATCCGCCGTACGCGACAACCAACCTCGTCTGGGATAAACCGGTAGATTGGACGGCGTTCTGGCCGCAAGCAATGAGGCTCTGCAAACCAAATGCTCCGATGGTGCTATTCGCCTCGGGTAAATTTGTGTACGAGCTCCAGGCGTCGAATAAAAAGCACTTCCGGTACGATCTGATCTGGGAAAAGAATCTGCCGGTCGGTCACCTCGACGCTAATAAACGGCCTTTGCGATCGCACGAAAATATCCTGGTATTCACTCAGCAGTTTCGCGGATCCACCTATAACCCGCAAAAAACCGAGGGCAAACTCCACACGATCGGCAAGGGCCAGCAAGCAGCTCATTACGGTAAGACATCGGGCCGCATGACCGAGAGAAAAACGAACCTGTGGCATCCTCGCAGCATCATTCGTTTCAATAACTCGCGCAGCGGCAAATCCCTGCACCCGACGCAGAAACCGCTTGACCTTATGAAATGGCTGGTATTAAGCTACTCAAACAGGTTCGACACGCTGCTCGACCCATTCGCCGGCAGCGGATCCACACTCGCCGCCGCAGCCCATCACGGCCGCCGAGCGATCGGCATCGAACAGAGCGAAGAGTATTGTGAGATAATCGCCAAACGGCTCGAATCAGGAGAGTAAATTGCGGGAATCCTATTTTGACACAATCAAAACTTTCCCGAGGAGAATTCCCAACCATCTCCCCCGATTCCGACCATTATCGTGTTTGTCTGTCTCTTAATATCGTCACCCCGGTCAATCTTGGTCCACCTGGTCCGGACCGGACTAAGATCATATCCGCAGCGGCATGACGATGTATTTGTAGTCGTAGGTGTTTTCGCCGGCGATCGACATTTGGGTCTGGGCGTTGGCGTCTTTGAAATCAAATGCGATGCGGGTGCGTGACTCTTTGGCGGTAGCCGTACCGGCAGCCGAACCGGTGCCGTCCGACGAACTGCCGTCTGCCGCTGCCGACTCGCCTCCGGCGGCAAGTTCTCCGGCTCCGACGTTGTTTAGAAATTCGATCAGATACTGCCAGTTGAAACCGAGCTGGATCTCATCGCCGGTGTAATCGGCTTGGACTACCTCGCTGCCGTCGCCTTCTTCGGTGGATTGGGCGATGACCTCGATCTCGCCCTCGCGGATGGTGAGCCGGATCGAGCGGTTGCGTTCGTCGGCGATCAGCGACATACGGCGGACCGCGTTACGCATTTCCTCAAGGTCAAAGACGGCCGATTTGTCATTGTCCTTAGGCATGACCATTTCGTAATTTGGGAAATTGCCCGAGAGCTTGCGGGTGATCAACAGACGCCCTTCGACCTCAAAATAGATGTGGTTTGGGTCCTCGCCAAACGAAACCTCACCCTCGCCGCGTGATATCTTGACGAGCTCGAGCAGGGCTTTTTTCGGGATGAGCGTATCCATCACGCCCTCTTTGTCATCGATCGCACGCTCGACATACGCCAGGCGGTGGCCGTCGGTCGTGACCATTTTGGCCGAGCCGTCGCCGATGATAAATTTTGCACCCGACAGCGTAAACCGCGACTGCTCATTGGTGATCGCAAACGCCGTGTTGCGGATCATGTAGTTGAACGTGTCGGCCGCGAGCCGCATCGGCGTGCTCTTGAAATTAGGTATCTCGGGAAACTGTTCGCGGTTGACACCGGCGAGACGAAAATTGGCACGGCCCGCTTTCATCGTTACCCATTCGTTATCTTCTTTTTTGAAATGAGCGTCACCCGGCTCCAGCGCACGGGCGATGTCAAACAGCTTGCGGGCCTGAACGCAGATCGACCCCGGCGTTATGATCTCGGCCTCAGCGTCGCAGCGGATCGTCACATCCAGATCGGTGCCGACGATGCGGATCTCGTTTTCACCGATCGATTCGATCAGGATATTGGACAGCACCGGTATCGTCGTTTTACGCTCGACGACGCCCTGGATAAACCCTAACTCTTCTTTCAATACGCTCTGCTTGATCTTGAATTCCATAATGCTCAGTTCTCCTGTCTTGGTCTCACCTGTTTCACGGGTGATATTTCTTTTCAATTATTATACAGCTCTTTGATTCACGCTTTCAATCTTTTTTCCGGCAAATCCTGTCGCCTGCCTTTTCTGTTACTAAATAAGATCTCAAGTCTATTAAGAAATAGTATTAGTAATAGAGCCTGTGTAAATGTGTAAAAGCGGCTTAACTCTATATTAAATAAGGCGTTTTTCCTTCCACAACACCCTGTGGATAACTTGTGGAAAAATCCACTGCCTGTGGGTAACTTCTGTTTGCCCGGGTTATCCACCGATGTCCACAGCCCGCTTTTGGCCGCACTTGCGGAAATGTGGAAAACATTTATTCAAATAGCTAAAAACAAACAACTTAACGGTTCGATAACGGTTTATTATGTGTGGAAAAGTTTTACTGCATTTCCACGCTCAAACAGTTTTAATTAGTTGCAAATACTATCGATTAACTCTTCGACGTCCCTGTGGAAATTACGGTCTTCCTTAGTGAGCGTTTCGATCTTGTCGACCGAGTGCATCACGGTCGTATGATGCTTGCCGCCAAACTCGCGGCCGATCTCAGGAAAGCTGTGCCGGGTCAACTGTTTGCACAGATACATCGCGATCTGACGCGGCAGAGCGATCGCACGCGAGTTGCTCTTGGCTTTCATCTCCTCGACCGTCAGATCGTAGTGTGCGGCCACTCCGCGGGCAATGCGGTCCATCGTGACACCGGCGGGCCGCGAACTGTCGAGGATGTTTTTCATCGCCTCTTGAGCCAGCACCTTAGATATCGGCACGCCTTTGAGCGACGCGATGGCAACCAGACGGACTAGCGAACCCTCAAGCTCGCGGACATTGCTCTTGACCTTGCCGGCGATGTAATGGGCGATGTCATTGTCGAGCTCAAAGCCATCCATGTCGGCCTTGCGTTTGAGGATCGCGACCTTGGTCTCAAGATCGGGCGGCTCGAGATCGGCGATCAAGCCCCATTCAAACCTCGAATGCAGTCGCTCCTCAAGCGTCGGTATCTCACGCGGCGGGCAATCGCTGGTCACGATGATCTGCTTTTGTCCGTTGTGCAGCGTATTAAAGGTATGGAAAAACTCCTCTTGTGTACGCTCTTTGCCGGCCATGAACTGGACGTCGTCCATCAGCAGAACGTCGATCGAACGATATTTGTCGCGAAACGCCGGCGTCTTATTAAACCGGATGGCGTTGATCAGCTCGTTCATAAACCGCTCGCTCGTGATGTACGAGACGCGCATGTGCGGCGAACGGAGTTTGATCGAGTGGCCGATCGCGTGCATCAGATGGGTTTTGCCCAAACCGACGCCGCCATAGATAAAGAGCGGATTGTATGTTGTGCCGGGTGACTCGGCCGTGGCCTTGGCGGCGGCGTGGGCAAACTGGTTGCAGGAACCGACGACAAATTTTTCGAACGTATATTTTGGATTGAGCGAATCGCCCGCCGGCTCGATATCGATAAAGCTCGCGCGGTCGCTGTTTAGCGGAGCGGACGCGGGGCCGTTTTTGGTCAGAAATAACAGATCTGGTTCAGGCGACGATTCGGGACCAAACTGCGGAGCGTGATCTTCGTCGATCAGCCAGCTCACTTTATAGTTAGACATCCCCATCTCGGCAAGCGTCTGTTCGAGCAGCTCGCTGTAATAAAGGCTCACCCAATCTTTGGTCACTTGGCCCGCACGGAGTTGTAGCGCAGAGCGTTTTTCGTCAACCCCATCAAACTGTATCGGGCGAAACCAGGTGTTAAAAACGTCATCGTTTAGACGCGTCTTTATGTGACCAAGTGCGTCTTCCCAAGCGGTTGTTTTTTGCGAGATCGGTTTCAAAATAATCTGTTTGCGGCGAGCGGGTTCGTTCTCGCTTTGCGTGTAATATTGCTGGTTCCGTTCGGGGCTCTCGGCGGGTCTGGCCGCGCCGATAAAGTCGTTATTTTCTCTAGCTTTATGGCCGCCAAAATGATCGCGGCCGACGAGATATTCACAGCCTTTTCCACAAAGGATAGGCGTAAACGCACAAAACCTAAAGTAGCGCATTAAGCCGTTTACTTTCAATAGGTTACAGATGCCCATTTCTCGGAAACGGGTAACAGACTAACACGAAAAATACCCATTCGCAAACCATTATCCACAGCTTTTTTTCGGCGCGTTTAACACGAATTTAACTTCCTTTTCTGACAACAGTTCAGCCATTTTTTTGAATGTGATAGACTAAGAAAAATTACAAAATCGCGACAAAAAAGAGGCTAAAATTAGAAAAAAATGCAAGATTTTTTTCAAGAAAATAATAATATTTCGACCGGGCTGTCCCCAACGCTCGCAGCGGCCTGCGACGGGCTGATTTATGTCAGTGAAATGGATGCTCCAGTGACCCCTTTTTTGGGATCGGCGGCCGAGACTGTTACCGGAGCGATCGTCTTGCAGCAGGCGAACCTGCCCGGCGATTCGTCGGTTGCGGAACTCTCGCTCGAGGCTTTTTTCGGGCGGCTTACCGAGATCAGAGATTGGTATGGTGACGCCGAAACGCTACGGGCAAAAAAATTCTCCGAGCTGCAAAAGCTGCTCGGAGAAAATCTTAGTGATCCAAGAGTGTTCCGCGTCGGCACTGTCCAGGTGGATATCTTTGCCGTTGGGATCGATAAGGACGGGCACCTCGCCGGAGTCACGACCAAGGCCGTCGAGACCTAATCTTTTTTGCCGACCTTGCTCGCTCCGCTCGTATTCTTAATAACATCTGTCGGTGTGCCGGCGTACGTGATTCGGCTTGCACCCGACGCATCCGCCCGCAGGTTGCCTTTAACGTTGACCAGTATCTTGCTCGCACCGCTCGCATCGATATTAGCGTTATCGGTCATGAGAGCCTCGGCATCGATCTTTGTGGCTCCGCTGACATCGACCGTCAGTTTCGCCGTCTCGCCGGTGATCTTGATTTTTGACGCACCTGACGAATCGATCGTCAGCCCTTCGTTCTTAATATCATTCAACGTGACACTTGCTACTCCGGACACCTCGAGGTTATCAATATTTGGAGCGCCGATGATGATGCGGATCTTGCTCTTTGGCGAGATGCGGCGTTCGCTTTCGATCTTGAGGATGCCGTCGTTGACCTCGGTTTGGATGAGTGGCAGCAGATTGTCGTCGGCCTCGATCCGCACGCTGTATTCTTTCTGCGCCGTGATCTCGACCTGATAGACGCCGCCAACATCTATGCCGTGAAAGCCGCTGACATTACGGTCCTCGGCTGACATATTGCCGGAGCCTTTGACGCCTTTGAAATTTAACGAAAAGTTAAAAAAATTGCCGGTCGCACGACCGAATGAGAACATGTTTGACACGACAAGCCCGATAACGAGTGCCGCAACAAAGATCAAAATACCTATCTTTTTCATAAATCCCTCCAAAGGAAAAATCCTTTCGTAGAAAGGCAAACGAGCGCCCGGACGGAAAAGTTCATGAAAAAATGCTGATGTTTTGGTCCGGTACGGACCAGGTGGACCAAGGTGGACCAAGGTGGACCAAAAAAGCGGGCCCGAGAGCCCGCTTCTTAATTAGGAGGAACGCGTAACGCCTATTTCTTAGGCGTCTCGGCCGGTTTTACGTCTTTATTGACGTTTTTGCCATCGTCTTTTTTGACTTCAGGCGAGGCTCCGGGCTTCGCTGGCGAAGCTGCCGGCGAAGCGGCTGGCGATGCCAAAGGGCTGGCCGTCGAGACAGGCGCAGGTGTTGCGACCGGTTTGTTTTCCGGGACCTTGGTTTCGGTGCAAGCACCTAACACGGCGACACTAGCCGCCAAAACTGTCGATAAAATTATCGCTCTTCTCATTGTATTTCTCCTAAGTTTTTAACACGCAGACGAATTGCCGCCCGCTATTTCAGACATCCACAGCCGGAATGATAAGGGACGTCTTTCCGTAATCGACCGGTCTTAGCCTGCCAATTACCGTCCAATACCAACGCTGCGCTCGTATGAACGCGCGGGTGCGAAAAACTTGCAATAAATTATTTTATTTACAGAGATCGTGGCTGACGTAGGTTTTATTGCCGCTGGAATTGAGGTAATAACATCCGCCGCGGCCGCCCTTTAGATAGACGCGAGTTCCGGCCGCGGAGGAGGTTGACGGGGTTGAAACTAGAGGAGCGGCCTTAGATTCGGTCGAAGAGGTTTGAGCGGCCGGCTTTGGTTCCGGGACAACGGTGGACTGCCAAGCGACGACCTGCCATTTGCCTTTGCGTTTGATAATGGTGCCGGTGTTGAGATTGTTTGAGACGGTTTTTGTGCCGTCGGCTTTGGTCGTATTGCCGACGAGCTTAAAGGCAACGACCGCAGCATCGCCGTATTGTTGTATGCGGATGTCCTCGGCGGTGTACACGGTCACGGGATCGCCGGGTTTTGGTGCCGGAGCTGGACGGAGACCTTTCATGATCTCTTCTTTATTTGTGCGGACGCCCGCCGAACGCGTGTAGATCAGATCGTCGGCCCAAAATCGGTCGTGGACAGCCGCGCTGCTGACACCGCCGAGAAACTCATTTAGCAACCGCGCCAATTCCGCCGCATCGGGTGCGGTCTGAGCCTGTAGCGAAAAAGCCGCTGCCAAAACCAGTGCGAAGATCGAAAGGTATCGTTTCATAATATTTGCCTCTTGTTCGCATACATTAACGCAAATCTAGACCTAGATTCAATTGGGATGGAAAAGATGGATGACAATAGGCACACGTTTTGGTAATCTTATTTCGTGAAAACATACGCTTGGAATCCGGATAAAAATGACCTGTTGCGACAGAGCCGTGAAATTTCATTTGAGGATATCGTGTTTCACATCGAGGCCGGAGACGCGGTGGATATTTTCGATCACCCCAACCAATCAAAATATCCTGGGCAAAAGATAATTGTGGTTTGTGTGGAAGATTATGCCTACCTTGTGCCGTTTGTTGAAAACGACGAAGAGATTTTTCTAAAGACGATCATTCCGAGCGGCAAAGCCACTAAAAAATATTTCGGAGAAGAAAATGAATAAACTTGACGTTGAAGAGAAGGAAATTTTGACCGCTTATGAAAGTGGTAAGACGGCTTCAGTTGCAAGTGTCGGGAAAGAACTCGCTCGACATCGTAAAGTTGCCGAGAGTACGTTTAAGAAAGACGCTCGTATCAATATCCGTATCGCATCACGAGATCTGAGGGCCTTACAAAAACGCGCCTTGGCAGAAGGCATCCCGTATCAAACTCTTATCGCCAGCATTCTGCATAAGTACGCGGAAAAACGCACGACTTAGTTTACTATTACAAGACGATGAAACGATGCCCTGAATGTAGGCGAGATTATTACGACGATACGCTGCTCTATTGTCTCGATGATGGCAATGCTCTGCTCGAAGGGCCGGCGTCGATGGACGAACCGACGACGGCGATCCTGCACTCGACGGGGGATACTCCGGGCGAGGCTCCGACCCGTGCTCAGATTCACACGACCGAACAAACTGCTGTTCTGCCTTCGGGCATCCGCGAACCGCTGAAAAATGGTATCGACAAACGCTTGCTGGCTGCGCCGTTTCTGCTCGCCATTATTGCCCTCGGAGGATTCTTTGGATATCGCTATTTCACCGCTTCGGACAGTGGTCAAATAAATTCGATCGCTGTTCTTCCGTTCGAAAACCGAAGCGGAAACGCGGATGCAGAATATCTGTCCGATGGGCTGGCCGATTCCCTTATTTACCGGCTTTCGCAGTTGCCGAACCTGAAGGTAAGCCCGACAAGTTCGGTTTTTCGTTACAAAGGTAAAGAAGTCGACCCACAAAATATTGCCAAGGAACTTGGCGTTGATGCTGTAATGACCGGACGAATTACTCAACGCGGCGATAATCTGACGATCAGCGTCAATTTGGTTGATACCCGAAGCGGCGGCAAATCATTGTGGGGAGAGCAATATGAACGCAAGATGTCGGAATTGCTGGCAACCCAGCGGGAGATTGCAGGTGAGATTACAAATAAATTGCAGTTGAAATTGACAAGCGATGAAACGAAGGGTCAGGCTAAATCCTACACCGATAACAACGATGCATATCAAATTTATCTAAAAGGCCGCTATCACTTTTCCAAGCGAACGAAAGACGACTTCTTGAAAGGCATTGATTATTACCAACAGGCAATAGAACTTGATCCGAATTTTGCACTTGCTTATGCCGGGATTGCCTATTGCTACAATTCGATGGCAAAAAACTTGGATCGGGCGCCAAACGAGGCAATTCCTCAAGCAAAGTCGGCAGCAAAGCGGGCGTTGGAGATCGACCCTACTCTGGCGGAGGCGCACGCTGCACTTGCCGATTCTCTTGCCATTTTCGATTGGGACTGGGCCAAATCCGAAAGCGAATTCAAAAAAGCGATAGAACTTAACCCGAATGTTGCCGATATACATATGCGCTATGGCATCAGCTATCTGATCCCTATGGGTCGCACGGATGACGCGATCATGGCATTAGGGCGGGCGGTAGAATTAGAACCGCTTACACTTATTGTCAATGCTCAGTTCGCATCAGCTTACCTTTGTGCCCGCCGAAATGACAAAACGTTGGAACAGGCCAAAAAAACATATGATTTTGAACCGAATTTCGGAGTAGGAAAGTTTGCCTTAGGTGAGGCTTATCTCGCAAACGCAATGTACGAGGACGCAATTGTGTTAGCCAAGAACGCCTCGCAAAATTCTCCGCTGGAAAAATCATATCTTTACATTCTCGGACAGGCCTATGCGAAATCTGGTCGCATTCGCGAGGCAAATCAAATAATCGACTTGCTCGCGGAACTAGCCGAAACCCAGTATGTTCCCCGCTATTTTACAGCATGCATATATTCTACAATTGGCGACAAAGATAGAGCTTTTGCAGAACTCGAAAGGTCCATTGAGCAACACGACTGGTTTTTATACCGCTTGAAAACCGACGCCTCGATTGACCCGCTCCGTGACGACCCCCGATTCAAGGCAATGCTGAAACGGATGAATCTGCCGGAATAGAATTTTATGAAACGATGCCCTGAATGCGGTAGGAATTACAACGACGATTCAATGAGCTTTTGTCTCGATGACGGAGCCGAATTGCTCTTCGGCCCGGCGACGATGGATGGGCCGGCGACGGAGATCTTGCATTCGACGGCTGCTCCCGTCGAGGCACCGACTCGCCCGCAGATACATTTGACCGACCAGACGGCGATCTTGCCGACGGGAACCGGTGATATTGTTCCTAAACCTCGCGGGTTGGATAAACGTCTGTTATTCGCTCCCATAGCAATTGCGGTAATCGTCCTCGGCGGATTCTTTGGCTACCGATACATCACGCCAGCCAAACAGATCGAATCGATCGCCGTGATGCCGTTCGTTAATGAGAGCGGGAATGCGGATGTTGAATATTTGAGCGATGGAATGACGGAAACGCTCATCAAGAGTTTGTCGGAACTGCCGAATTTGAATGTCAAACCGCGTTCGTCGGTCTTTCGTTACAAGGGCAAAGATACCGATATGAAAACTATCGGCAAAGAGCTTCATGTCGAGGCGATATTGAACGGCAGAGTGATTCAGCGTGGCGAACAACTGACGCTTAGTTTGGAATTGGTTGATGTGCAAAACGACAAAGTGCTGTGGACGGAAAGCTATCAACGTAAGCAATCCGACCTTGTTTCCCTGCAAAGCGAGATCGCCAAAGATGTTTCGACCAAACTCAAATCAAAACTTTCGGGTGCGGAAGAAGCAAAAGTAACTAAAACCTCAACGGCCGATCCCGAAGCGTATCAAGCGTATCTGAAAGGACGTTATTACTGGAATCGTCGAACGGCGGAAAACCTCAAAAAAGCAATCGAGCAATTCAAAGCTGCGACTGACCGCGATCCGAATTACGCTCTCGCGTATGTTGGTCTTGCCGATTGTTACGCTATCTTGAATAACCTCACGGGAACTCCGCTAAGCGAAGCATTGCCTCAAGCGAAGGCTTATGCTGAGCGTGCGTTAGCTATTGACGATCAATTGGGAGAACCACACGCATCATTGGGAAATGTGAATCGGCTATCGTGGCAATGGGCAGAATCCGAGAGGAAATTCAAACGGGCTATCGAACTTAACCCAAATTACGCAACCGCGTATCAATGGTATTCGCTTCTCTTCAGAGATCTTGGGCGATTCGATGAGGCAGCTTTGATGATCAAGCGGGCAAAGGAACTTGACCCGCTCTCAAGTGTGATCAACAGCAATCTTTCGACGGTCTATCTGATTCAAAAAGATTATAATGCGAGCATTGAAAATGCTCTCAAATTGATTGAACTTGATCCGACTTTTTCATATTCCTACGTCATCTTGGGACTCTCATATCTAAAAAAAGGACGCACCACCGAAGCCATCGCAACTCTGGAAAAGGCAGTCGAACTCAGTAACAGAGATGTCGGTCTTTCGGAGTTGGGTTATGGATACGGCGTTACTGGAAAACGTGCGGAAGCAAACGCCATTGTCAAAGAATTGGAGGAAATGTATGCGAGAAAGGAATCAAATGGATATTACGTCGCCGGCGTGTATGCGGGCTTGGGCGACAAAGACAAGGCATTTGAATGGTTGGAAAAAGACATGCAGACCAAATCGGGCAATATTTCAAATATCCGGTGGGCGATCCCATTTGAATCTGTCCGCGACGACCCGCGATACAAGGATCTGATTAAACGGATGGGTTTGCCGGAATAGGACTTTATGAAACGATGCCCTGAATGCAGGCGGGATTACTACGACGATACGCTGATGTATTGTCTTGATGACGGAAATGCGCTGCTCGAGGGGCCGGCGAGCGGATCGAGTGCGGGCGACGAACCGGCGACGGCGATCTTGTCCGGGCTCGGAGTCCCGCCTTTAGGCGGCTCTTCGTCCGAGTCGGCGACTCGTGCGCAAATTCATACCACGGAGCAGACCGCCATTTTCCCAACTGGAGCGGAGGCGGAGCCTCAAGACAGGTTGAGTGACTCGACGGAGAAGCAGAGCATCTCCGCAAATAGAGCGGCAAAGCCGCTGGCGGCGCTTGTTGCGGCGGTTATTCCTCTTGTCGGTGGGTTTTTGGGTTACAAATATCTCTCGCCGGCCAAACAGATCAATTCCATCGCCGTGATGCCTTTTGAAAATCGGAATTCGGATGCTGACACGGATTATTTGTCTGACGGTCTGGCGGAATCGTTGATCTTTCGGCTGACGCAAATCCCTGATCTGCGGGTCAGCCCGACGAGTTCGGTGATGCGTTACAAGGGGAAGGAGACCGATGTTGCCAAGATCGCCTCCGAACTTGGCGTAGATGCGGTGATGACCGGACGCCTTACCAAGCGGGGCGACAATCTGAACATCACGGTCGAACTCGTGGATGCCCGTACCAACAAGTCGCTGTGGGGCGAACAGTATGAGCGGAAACTTTCTGAATTATTGACCACCCAACGCGAGATCGTCACCGAGATCGTGGGCAAACTGCAGCTAAAACTATCGGGCGAAAGCGAGCAAAAGCTGGCGAAGAAATACACCGACAACCCGGAAGCCTATCAGCTTTATCTGCAAGGTCGTTTTCATTGGAACAAACGAAACATAGCTGACTTTGAAAAAGCGGTCGTGTTTTTCAAACAAGCCATCGAAAAAGACCCGAACTTTGCTCTGGCACACAGTGGATTAGCCGATACTTATAATCAGCTTCCCGGTTACGGCGATTTCAGATCGAAAGACCATCTGCCGCAAGCCAAGCAAGCCGCACTCAAGGCTCTTGAACTTGATCCGAATCTTGCAGAAGCCCACACGTCGCTGGCACAAATCATTCTTCAAAATGAATATGACTTTGCAGGTGCCGAAAAATCATTCAAACGGGCGATCGAACTCAATCCAAATTACGCGACTGCTCATCACTGGTATTCAAGGTTTTTATCATTCAGCGGCAGGCACGACGAGGCATTCAGAGAAATAACGAAAGCCTTTGAACTCGATCCGTTTTCATTGGCAATCAATGGGGCTATGGCACTTCAACTGCAATTTGCCGGACGATTTGACGAAGCACTTTTACAAATAAAGAAGTTCAATGAGCTATTTCCCGATGAAGCACGTTTTCGTCGTTATAACGCAAGTTTTTATGCCGATCAAGGCAAATATGATCAGGCTGTCGAAGAATACCTACTTGCTGCGAATGCAACGAAAGATTTCAAACCCGAAAATATTGCGAAATTGAAAGAAGCCTACGAAAAAAGCGGCTGGGATGGCTACGGGCGGATGCGGCAGGAAATACGCCTCGAAGAACTGAATGCCAAACAGGCAAAAGACCCCAATGGATATGTTAGAGCTATGGATTATGCCTTCGCATACGCCTGGGGCAAAGACAAAGAAAAGACGATCGAATATCTTAACAAAGCCTATGACGAGCGTGAGCGTGGTTTGATCGAACTAAAGGTCATTAAAACTTGGGACGTCGTGCGAGACGACCCGCGATTTAAGGAATTGGTCAAACGAGTCGGGATCCCGGAATAGAACATAGACCACCCCCAGCGCATCAAAACACCTGAAAGCCTTTTGATTTGAGGCAGAAATCGGCAAATTCCGAAAGCCAGTCGTGGGTGACGCTGTAGTTTTTCCACTGTTCGTCGCCGTCGCGGCGGATCGACATATCGTCGGGTTCGGCGGTTATCGAAAGGTTGGCAAAGATGCGTTTGTTAGGAGCGAGCTTTGGCAAAAATTCCTCACGGATCCGGGTGCCGATCAGGTGGGCGTCTTCCACCTCGACCTTGACGCCGGTCGCGTTGTAGGTCATTTGACGCACTGCCCCTTCGCCGACGATGTCGAGGCTTTTGATGACCTCGAGAGCGGCTTTCCAGTTCCAGACGTTAGCCGTAAATTCAAAATTTTCGCTGCCGAGATCGATCAGGGTAAAGCTCATAAGTTTCTCCTACCGAGAAAATATATCACGCTAACGAGCTAAGTTCGCAAAGCAAACCGCGAAGCATTATAATTCGGTTTTTGACGAATGAAGCATCAAATTCTGATCAGGATCAAAGTACTCAATCCGCTGCCTAATGTTGCGATGATGGTTCAGCGGGGAAAGGACGAACTTTTGCCGCCAAGCTCTAAGTCTGCCGCGCAGTTGGTATTCGATTTTGAGATCACTGTAGATATGACCGAGTCGAGACCTAATTTTCTGGGCAAATATGCTCATGGCCCTAAGGACGCACGGTTTGTTTACGTTAATTCCGGTACGTATGCCGATCAGCATTCGATCTGGGGACGTCGGGCGAAAATTTCGTTGATGACCATCACGGGTGACCAGATACAGGCGGTTGTCACAAACGACACCGCAGTATTGCAAACGGAATTTGAAGGCGTTGGGCGAGACGGCGGGCCGACATGCGCGAGCGTGAAAGGAATAGAATGGAAAGTGGTGAAAAAATGACACAAAAAGCGATCTCATACGCAGACGCCGGGGTCTCGATCGACAATGCCAATCTTGCCGTAAATAAGATCCGCGAATATGCTCGTTCGACTTTTAACGAGCGGACGCTGACCGAGATCGGCAGCTTTGGCGGGATGTTTGCGGGGGCGTTTCCGGATATGGCCGAGCCCATATTGGTCGCGTCGGCGGACGGCGTCGGGACCAAACTCAAGCTGGCTTTTGAGACAGGCATTCATAATACGGTCGGAGCGGACTTGGTAAACCATTGCGTCAACGACATTTTGGTGCAGGGTGCAAGGCCTTTGTTTTT
>JBGTII010000043.1:0-17872 GCA_041745735.1 Pyrinomonadaceae bacterium
ATCTCGACCTAATCGCGCTATATCAGTTCGGCGTGACGAATGTCGCGGCCAGCCTCGGAACGGCGTTCACGCCTGAGCAGTCAAAGCTTCTGAGCCGTTTCACGAAACGCGTCGTGATCAATTACGACGGCGATTCAGCCGGTGTCAAGGCGGCGAGACGAGCGATCGAGTATCTGCTGCCGCAGGATTTCGACATCAAGGTGCTCGTGCTGCCCGACGGCAAAGACCCCGACGATTTTATCCGCGAAAATGGCACCGACGCCTATAACGAGGCCCGGGGCAAAGCGACGGCGTTCCTACGGTTCGCCCTTGAGGCAGCGGTCAAAGATCGCAACATGAACAACGCCAAGCAAAAGGCCGAGGCGATCGAAGATTTTCTGCCCGTCATCGCCGCGATCCGCAACAACATTCAAAAACGCGAGAGCTTTGATCAGGGGATGACGTATTTTCACATCGAAGACGCCGCGTTGCGTCGCGAACTATGGTCGTCGCTCGGCCCCGCTCACAATTCCACCGCAACCAATATCACGCAAAAAGTATCGCGTGCCGCCCGTGCAAAGATCACCGTAGCCGAACGCCAGCTGCTCGAACTCCTCGTCTTCGACCGCGACCTCAGGGACGCGATCTTGCCTCAGCTTGAGCCGAGCGATTACGAAAACTTGTCGACCGCCGAGCTTTTTGCGGCATTTAACGATATCCACGCCTCAAAACGCGAGATCACGCCGGAAACTCTGCTCGAACACATCGGCGATGACGAAAACGCCGTCGACCTCGCCCACAGCCTCCTGACCGGCACGGCGCGACGTGCAAAAGAGGACGTGATGGATACCGTGCTCCACGAGGCTGAGAATTGCGTTTTTGCCCTGCGCAACATGGCGATCGCCAACCGCATCATGGAGATCAGCCGCGAGGCGACGCTCGCCGAGCAATCCGGCGACGCCGAGCGGTTTAACGAGCTTACCTACGACCAGCTCGAACTCGAAAAAATACGCCGCGACCTGCAACAGCGCATCGTAGAATTGTGATATACTTTTCGGTTTAGACTTGACGCCCGGAAATGAAACATTTTTGGGCCGTAAATCGTTATTAAACATATTACGAACAACGATTTACACCTATACACAATCGAATAACACTTATCACTGAATATGCCTGATTACGACGAAAAACAAGACCTAGTTGACCGGTTGGTGGCTCTCGGTCGGCGAAAGAAAGGCTTGAGCCTTGACCAGCTCCATCGCGAGCTGCCGGAAAACATGTTGAACGCGGACGAGATCGAAGACGTTCTCGAACGCCTCGAGGGTGCAAATGTTTCGGTCGCCGAAACTGACGCCCAGTTGCTCGAACGTGCCTCCAGCATGGCCCTCGACGACGAAGAAGAGGCCGCTGAGGAAGAGGAAGAAGATCTCGATCTCGACCTTTCCGCCGGCGTTCTGGACAAATCAAATGACCCTGTTCGCCTTTATTTGCGTGAAATGGGCGTCGTGCCTCTGCTTAACCGCGAGGGCGAGGTCGTCATCGCAAAACGCATCGAACGCGGCCAGATCAAAACACACAAATCCATTTCGCGTTCGCCGATAGCGGTCGAGCGTCTGCTCAAGATCTGCGACGATCTGATCGCCGGAAAGGCGAGCATTCGCGAGACTGTCGTTTTTAGCGAACAGGCCGAGATCTCGCTTGAGGAAGACAAGGCTGAGGAATACATGCGTTGGACGCTCGAGGGTATGGAGAGCATCCGCGGGCATTTTGCGAGTGCCCTCAAGACTTGGAATCAGCTCATCGCCGACCAGGCCCAAGCCGATGGCACGAACTCGCCAAAGTTGCTGACGCTCAGGCGTAAAACAGCCCGTCTGCGGCTTGAGATCGCACAAGAGATAAAGCATCTTAACCTGACCGAACGCTCGCGTCAGGTGTTGATCGCCGCGATCCGCAAGGTCGTCGAGGACATTCGCAAATCCGAGCGTGCTATCGCAAAAGCGCAGGAAAAGCTCGAAAAGAAACCGTCAACGGCTGAAAAGAAAGAACTTACTGGCAAGGTCGTTGATGCAAGAGCCGCTCTTGCTGAGATCGAGGAGAAATATCATCTCCCGCCGATCGAGATCAAGCGTTCGTACCAGACCATCAGCACCGGCGAGGTTGACACCAATAAAGCCAAACGCGAACTGGTCGAGGCAAATCTCCGTTTAGTTGTTTCGATCGCCAAAAAATACACCAATCGCGGGCTGCAATTCCTCGATCTTATTCAAGAAGGCAACATCGGTTTGATGAAGGCCGTCGATAAATTTGAGTGGCGTCGCGGATATAAATTCTCGACCTACGCAACGTGGTGGATCCGCCAGGCGATCACCCGTGCCATCGCCGACCAGGCTCGCACGATCCGCATCCCGGTGCACATGATCGAGACGATAAACAAACTCATCCGCACCTCGCGCCTACTTGTGCAGGAGCTCGGACGCGAACCGTCGAGTGAAGAGATCGCAAAACGGATGGACATTCCGGTCTCAAAAGTCCGCAAGGTTTTGAAGATCGCCCAAGAACCGATCTCTCTCGAAACACCTATCGGCGAGGAGGAAGATTCACATCTTGGCGATTTTATCGAGGATAAATCGATACTAAACCCGGCCGAAAGCGTGACGTTCTCGAACCTGCGTGAGATCACCGACGAGGTGCTTGCAACGCTTACGCCGCGTGAGGAAAAGGTCATCAAGATGCGATTTGGACTCGGCAACACGGGATCCGAACACACGCTCGAAGAGGTTGGCCAGCACTTCGCCGTCACCCGCGAACGTATTCGCCAGATCGAAGCCAAAGCCCTCAGAAAGCTGCGGCACCCGTCGCGTTCGCGTCGGCTGAAAGCTTTTCTCGAAGGCAAGCAGACCTAATAAATTTGTGATTTTTCAGATTTGCGATTTGCAATTGCTTTTGGCGGTTGCAGATCGCATTTTTATGCCTGCAATAAGATCTTCTTAGCCTCGGCGATCGCTTGTTCTAAATCAATAATGGTCCCGTCCAACTGCATCTCATATATGGCATCGAGTATATATTTGAATTGCGGCCCCGGCGTCATTCCAAAGCCGATCAGATGCCGGCCCATCAAGATCGGATCAGGGGCTTTTTTCTCGACTTGCAACTCTCGCACCTTTGCAATGAACCATTCCTGAGCCTTGGAATCGAACCATTTTTCCCGTGGCAGCCAATCAGGATTGCGGCCCAAACTATCCGCTTTGGCAACACGGTAGAGCAGGTCGGGCTCGACCTTTCGCGCCAGGCGTCGAAACGCTCCGTCGCCTACCGGCGACTTAGACTTGTAATATTCACCCGGTTTTAGATGGTAACGGACGAGTTGGACGATCTGTTCGCGCACATCAAACCCGTGTAAAGTATGGATGCCGAGCGTATCCAAAAACGTCAGCGTCGGTTCGACACCGGCTTCGTCGTGGCCCCGCGAACGGATCTTGCCGTCAATGAATTCTGTCGTCGGCGGCTTGCCAAAATCGTGAGCCAACGCTCCGAGCATGACGGCAACTTGTCGCGAGTGATCGAGTTCGTCGATCATCTTGCGGGCCTCATCGACAACCATCAGCGTATGCACATCAACGTCGCCCTCAGGGTGCCAGTCAGGTTCCTGCGGCACACCAACAAGCGATGCCATCTCAGGAAACAACTGGTCAACGACACCTAGATCGTACAGCCATTTCAGCCCGATCGACGGCCGCTGCGGTTTTAGCAGCAGCTTTTCAAACTCGCCCCAGATGCGTTCTTTTGGCAGATCGGTAACGTCGATTTGTTTGCAAAGCTCGACAGTCTCCGCTTCAATATCAAACTCAAACCTCGCGGCAAACTGAGCTGCACGCAGCACTCGCAACGAATCCTCGGCAAACGTCTCACGCGAGACCATCCGCAATGTTTTTCGTTCGATATCGCCCCGCCCGTCAAACAAATCGACGATCTCACCGGTCAGAATGTCTTTGAGGATGGCGTTGACCGTAAAATCTCGCCGCGAGCACGCCTCTTCAAACGACATCTCCGGATCACCTTCGACGACGAACCCGCGATGGCCGTCCGCCACCTTACGCTCACGTCGGGGTATCGATACATCCAGATCGCCGCCGATCTTATAAACCGCAAACGCCTCGCCAACGACATTTACCTCGCCGACCGAATCTAGTATCTCCCGCAGCTTCGCCGGCTCGACGCCATAAACTTCGACATCCCAGTCCTTATGGGCAATGCCCATTATCTCATCGCGCACACACCCGCCGACAAGCATCGCCCGCCCGCCAATAGAACCCACGGCGGTCGCGAAATCTATTACTTTTTGGGGTAATTCGTTCATCCGAAAGATTTTTCGTTGTGCCCCACCCAAACAAGCAATAAGCTGAAGGGGGTTGGAAAGCACGAGCTAGTTCATTAAGGATCGATCTTGACATTAACGATTGCCATTATCTCCGTCTCGGCGTGGACGGCCTGGCGTTCGATCTCGGCACCTTCTGAGATCAAACGATCGGCAAACTCACGATCCGTAAGGCCTGCGGCGTTTATTTTTACATTTAGATAGGCTCCCATCACGGCCGAGCGGGCACACAGTGCTCCGACACCAGCGTCCGAGACCGAGTTCGGGTTACCGTCCATCGCCATTGCTTTAATGATCTCAAAGACATCGAATGCCCGCTTCATCGTGAGGAACGGGACCTCCGTCGCGTATTTGGTCGCCTCTTGAACAGCTGTTTTGCGTGAGGCTTTTTCCTCGTCGGTTGTTTTTGGCAACCCAAATGCATCCATGACTTTGTTGAAAGCATTAGCGTCTTCGTCAACGAGAAATAGCAGTTCGTCCTTGATCTGCTGGCCCTTGACCGCCCAATCGGAAAATTCCTCCCACCGGTCGTCCCACCCCGCCTTGTGCGATGACAGATTAGCGACCATAGCCGCCAGTGCGGCCCCGAGTGCCCCCAAATAGGCCGATATCGAACCTCCGCCCGGCGCCGGCGATTCGGACGCTGTCTCGTCTGCAAATCCACGACAGGTCAGATCGACAAGACTATCGGCTTTGTATTCCGCCCCGATGACGTATTCGATGATCTTTTCTTGTGGAACGAACGGCTTTAGATCGTCAAGCCCCAGTGATTTGATCGCGATCTTTATGGTTTCAGCCTCGGTGATCCCAAGCGAACGTCCTTGTTTGTTGAGATAATATTTTCCGGCATCGATAATCGCTTTTTTGGGAACAAGTCCGACGATCTCAAGTCCTGTAACGCGCAACCCGCGATTCCTAGCCTTTTCACGGACTTCCTCAAAAGCGATATGCAGCGGCGTGTCCGACAGGTTAGTAATATTCATGGAAACCTGAGCGATGCCGTATTCCGCGATGTACCAGCCAATTGCCTTTGTTCCTTTTAGTGTTCCGGGGAGCATGACGGGCTCGCCTGATCCGTCTTTTACGACCTTGCCGGTGATCGGATTACCCTCGCGTTTTGTACGGCCTTTCTCACGGACGTCAAATGCGATCGCATTCGCACGCCGTGTCGAGGTGGTATTGAGATTAAAGTTAACGGCAATAAGAAAATCTCTCGCTCCGACGGCTACCACACCGGAGCGGGCAACATTTTTGTTGAAATCCGTCGGACCAAAATCCGGTTTCCAATCTGTTGATGTTATCTTGTCGTTCAGGCCTTCGTACTCGCCTTCGCGGCAGTTTGCGAGATTGCGGCGTTTTTCTTCCGTCGCCGCATTTTCGTAGAGGTAAACAGGTATGCCAAGTTCATTGCCTATCCGCTCGCCTAATTTGCGTGCGTACTCAGCAACCTCGTCCATTGTCACGCCCGAGATCGGAATGAGCGGACACACATCCGCCGCCCCAAATCGCGGATGATCGCCTTTGTGGCGACGCATATCGATAACTTCTTGTGCTTTTTTGACAGCCTGAAACGCCGCTTCGACAACTTCGTCGGGCGTCCCAACGAATGTAACGACCGTCCGATTGGTCGAAAATCCCGGATCGACATCGAGCAGTTTAACGCCGTCGATCTTTTCGATCTCGTCGGTGATCTGCTTCATCACCGCCATATCGCGGCCTTCGCTAAAATTTGGGACGCATTCGATTAGCTTTTTCATACGACGCGTTATTTCAATCGGGTGCTCAGGTATTCGGATAATTTATCAATGCCGACGCGTTCCTGTTCCCAAGTGTCGCGGTCGCGGACGGTGACGGCGTTGTCTTCGAGCGATTCGTGATCGACCGTAACACAGAAAGGTGTCCCGATCTCGTCTTGGCGGGCGTACAGCTTTCCTATTCCACCGGTGTCGTCATAAACCGAACGCATCGACGGCTGCAGGTCGTGCTTGAGCTTTTTGGCAAGGGTGACGATGCCATCGTTATTTTTTGCAAGCGGAAGAACGGCGACCTTGATCGGGGCGAGTTCAGGCTTGAGTTTTAGGATCACCCGAACCTCGCCTTTATCGTTTACTTTTTCCGTGTACGCATCCATCATCACGGCGAGCAGAGTACGGTTAACGCCGATCGAGGGCTCGATACAATACGGATAAAACCGTTCGTTCGTCTGCGGATCAAAATATGACAGGTCTTCGGTCGTATCAGGATTAATGCGTTTACCGTCCGCGTCCTCTGGTTTTTTGCTGTGAACGCGAAGATCGTAGTCAGTACGATTCGCAATTCCCAGCAACTCATCAAACTGCTTGTCCTCATCTTCGCGTTCGGGGAAGAATCGGTAAAGAAAGTCGACCGTCCGGTCGCTATAGTGCGCGAGTTCCTTATCGGTCTGTTCGTAATGAACGATATTCTCACTAGAAATGCCGAGAGTGCCTAACCATTCCCCATACGCATCAATCCATTCTTGATGGACACGCGGAGCGTCTTCGGGACGGCAAAAATACTCGACTTCCATCTGCTCGAATTCGCGAGTACGGAAAATGAAATTCCCCGGCGTCACTTCGTTACGAAATGCCTTACCGATCTGCGCGATACCAAACGGCAGCTTTCGCCGCGAGGTATCGAGCACGTTCTTGAAGTTTATAAAAATACCCTGCGCAGTCTCGGGTCGCAGATACGCAAGTGCCGTCGGATCTTCGTCCGAAGATGCTGCACCGACCGTCGTCCGGAACATCAGATTAAAGTCTTTCGGCGCAGTCAGATTTTTTGAATCGCAGTTCGAGCACTTGGCCTTGTTGTCTGCGGGATCAACGTCGAGTTTGTCGAGCCTGAGCCGTGCGTTGCAATCACGGCAATCGACCAGCGGGTCACTGAAAGTATCTTCGTGGCCGCTGTATTTCCAGACGTTACGGTTTTGGATTATCGACGAGTCAATGCCTTCGATGTCATCGCGTTCGTATACAAGCCAATTCCACCAGCTTTTTTTGATGTTGTTCGCAAGCTCAACCCCCAATTGCCCGTAGTCCCACGACGAGCCCAGCCCGCCATAGATATCCGACGCGGGAAAAACAAATCCGCGGCGTTTTGAGAGAGAGACGATTGTTTCGATATTTGGTGCAGCCATTGTTACTTATTACCGAGTCGTAAATAGAAAGTAGATTCTATCAATTTACGATTTACGATTCACTATCGGCAAAACAAAAAGGACGAGCAACAAAGCCCGTCCTTTTTTGGTTTAGTCAGTTTCTTGTCGCTTACTGTACGACTGGCGGTTCTGCACCGGCCGGAACGATCCAGATCTCGTAGGCGGTCCGTGTTCGCGTACTTCCCTTGACGATCGTAATGTTCCGCGGGTCCACGCCCCGAGTCTTGACTAGGTAATCGAGCGTTCGCTTCGACAGGCGATCATATGTGTTACGCGTCGTGCTCGCTCTGTCCGTTCCCGGATAGATGATGACATAGAGCTTTGCGTCCGGCGTATTCTGCACCTGGATAGCACAGTTGTCGAAACGGGCCTTGTCGTCATCAGCCGATTTGGCTTCGAATTGGTCACATCCCACTTTGGTCGGCTGCGGTGTGTCAGGCAGTCTTTCGACCACTGTCGGCACCGAGATAACCTGTCGGCAGCGGTTGTCATAGACATCGTCATTAACGTCTAGCTCAACATCGATCGTCTTCCCGCCCAATCCTTTCGAATTAACGGTGATCGACGATGTTCCAAGCCCACTCTCGATACGGCCGTTGGCGACACGCCACGCATATCGGATCGGGATCGGTGCTGTTCCCGAGTTGATCGCCGCAAAGGTAACCGTGTCACCCTCGGTAATCCGATCGGGGCCATCGAGACTAAATCTGTAAGGACATGCCTTCGTAGTGACTATTTCATCTAGTCTGAGGCAGATGCAGTGTTTCGCCTCACGCCTGATCTCGATCTCTTTTATGAACGATGTACCGTTTGGCCCCGCGACTTCGATAGTGTGAAATCCAGGCGTGAGGTAAAACTCAGCCGCCGTACCTACTCCGCTCATGCCGAGGTATTGGCCATCGACCTTGATCGGATAAGAGACCGGCGTTGTCTTAATCGACAGCGTCCCCATATTTTTGGGGGCCTTATTCTTGTCATCGCCGCCGTTTGCTAACGCGGTCGTCAGACCCAGCGTCATCATCAGCCCGATCACGAATAGAAAATTGTATCTAATTGCTCGCATCTTAATGTCCTCATGGTTGGGCCGGCTTTCGCACCGCCCGTATATCATTTGTGTCAGAGACCAGAGCCAAGGCGTCACCGGAGATCTCCGGCGACGCTCTCGCTCATAATAACTCTATTCTTCTTCTTTTTCATCTCCGCTCTCACCCCGCTTGCCAAATTTACGGCGAGCGGCGAGACCGATCGATGCTAGACCTGTTCCAAAGAGCAGGATAGTCACCGGCTCAGGTACCGGCTCCGGCGGAGTCGGTGTCGGCGTCATCGGCGGCGTCGGCGTAACTGTTGGTGTCACGGTCGGCGTCACCGTCGGCGTCGGGGTCGGGGTCGGTGTAAAATTCGGCACCGTCTGTGTCGGCGTCGGCGTATCCCGCTTCCGTTTGATCAAAATGAACGCAATTGGGATCGCTGCGAGGCCAAGTAGCCACCATTTCGGAAACCCGCGGTTTACGACGTTGGGCAATTCGCAATCACAAACCTCGTCCTCGACGATCTCCGTCTTGATCTCGGTGATAACGCGGCCATCCTGCTTTTTCTTTTTGTCGTCATCATCATCGGTGATGAGGATCGAGCTGTAATCGCCCGCGACGCGTAAGGTGGAGAACATTCCGGTCGAAGCCTTGCCCGGTTTTGCATTTACGACCTGCACAACCTGATCAAAACGCACCGGCCCGGCAGTCACCTGTGTAAAGCCCGCCAAAATCGAAGCCATACAAATGGCTGAGAGTACTACTCTATAATTAAAGTTTTTCATGTCTATTACCTGACTAAACGGTATTACGGCGAA
This sequence comes from Pyrinomonadaceae bacterium, assembly GCA_041745735.1. Lineage (GTDB taxonomy): Bacteria > Acidobacteriota > Blastocatellia > Pyrinomonadales > Pyrinomonadaceae > OLB17. Next base: position 9,379 of record JBGTII010000043.1, read on the forward strand.
AACGAATTCGTTTTCACAGTTCGGTGGCACTCACTGTTGAATTGATTTTTGGGGCAGTCCGGCAAATATAGCAAAAAACAAATGTAAATGCACTTGTTTTTTCTTTATTTTTGCCCTTTTTCGCCAAAAATACACAAATTACGCTAATTCAGAGGGAAAAAATGCTCAATAAGGCACCTATTCCAGAAAATATCGAATTTATTCCAACTTTTGTTTTCAATGCCGGCAATAAAAACCGGCTATCACAATACAGTGATAACCGGGGTCTGTTTCCTGAATTAAATCGCCTTTTAGCGATATTTATCTACTCGCCATCAGCGGGTGCTTTGCCCTGTTCTTCGGCAATTATGGCTTTTCTCGACAGCTTGACCTTGTTGCCTTCTCTGCCAATACACTTGACGAGAATCTGCTGGCCTTCTTTAAGCTCATCCCGCACGTCCTTGACGCGTCGGTCTGAGATCTCAGAGATATGCAGCAGGCCGTCAAGACCCGGCAGGATCTCAACAAACGCACCAAAATCAACGATCCGCGAAACCGTACCCATATACGTCTCACCGATCTCTGCGTCCGCTGTGAGGGCCCTGATGCGGGCAATAGCGGCCTCAGCAGCGTCGCCGTCCGGCGTTGCGATCAGGACCGTACCATCGTCCGAGATATCGATCTTGGCACCGGTCTCCTCTGTGATCGAACGGATCACCGAACCGCCCTTACCGATAACGTCTCGGATCTTGTCCGGATGTATCTTGATGGTGATGATACGCGGAGCGTACTGCGAAATGTCTTCACGCGGCTCTGAGATCGCCTTATCCATGATCTCGAGGATGTGCATGCGGCCTTTTTTGGCCTGTTCGAGAGCTTCCTGGAGGATCATGGCGTTGATGCCGCCGATCTTAATATCCATCTGGAGAGCGGTTATGCCTTCCTCGGTTCCCGTGACCTTAAAGTCCATATCGCCGTAGTGATCCTCGGCTCCGGCAATGTCAGACAGGATCGCGTAACGATTGCCTTCCATCACCAGTCCCATCGCAACACCGGCTACCGCTTTCTTGATAGGCACACCGGCATCCATGAGACTCAGTATGCCGCCGCAGACCGACGCCATCGACGACGACCCGTTCGACTCGGTGATATCCGAAACGATACGTATCGTGTATGGAAACTCCTCTTCGTCCGGCAGTACCGACTGGATCGCACGTCGAGCGAGATTACCGTGGCCGGTCTCGCGACGCGAAGTACTGCCAAATCTGCCGGTTTCACCAACCGAATACGGCGGGAAATTATAGTGCAGCATAAAGCGGCGGTCGATCGTACCTTTTTCAAGGTCGTCCATGAACTGCCCATCCTGTTTGGTGCCGAGCGTGGTGGTAACGATCGCCTGCGTCTCGCCGCGTGTAAAGAGCGACGAACCGTGGACGCGTGGCAGCCAGCCGACCTCCGCCGTGATCGGGCGGATCTCTGAGAATTTGCGGCCGTCCGGACGACGCTTATTTGTAAGCATGTCCTCGCGGAAGATCTTTTCCTTGAGCTTGCCAAAAGCCTTGCCCGCCGTCGCACGTGCACCCGGATCATCCTCCGGATAGCTTTCGACGACCTCTTTCTTTAGATCGTCGAGTCCTGCATAAACCTCGATCTTTTCGCGTCCGGTCGAGTCCAAAGCCTTGCGGAGCTTGTCTGTCCAGGTCTTTTCGACATCGGCAACAATGTTGGCATCGAGCTCAGGCACGGTGAACTCACGCTTGGTGATATTCAGCGCCTTGCCTAGTTCTTTCTGCCACAGACAAAGCCGTTTTATCTCGCGATGGGCGAGCATCAGAGCCTCGACCATGACCGTTTCTTCGACCTCTTCGGCCTCGCATTCGACCATGCAGATGGCTTCTTCAGTGCCGGCGACGATCAGATTTAGCTGCGACTCGCGGCGTTCGTCAAAGGTCGGATTAATTATGTACTTACCCTCGATCAAACCTATACGGATACCGGCGATAGGGTCGTTAAACGGTATGTCCGACAGATAAAGAGCACACGACGCACCCGTGATCGCGATCACGTCAGGGTCGTTCTCAGCGTCCGACGAAATGACCGATGCAACGATCTGTGTCTCAAATCTGTAACCATCGGCAAACAGCGGACGGATCGGACGGTCGATCAGACGGCATGTAAGAATTTCTTTTTCGCCCGGACGGCCTTCGCGTCGGAAATAGTTTCCGGGGATGCGCCCCGCAGCAAAAGAGTTTTCACGATATTCGACCGTGAGCGGGAAAAAATCCAGCCCTTCTCTGGCTGTGCGGGCACTGACGGCTGCAACAAGCAGCATCGTGTCTCCGTAACGTATAACGACCGAACCATCGGCCTGTTTGGCAACCTTGCCTGTTTCAACGATCAGATCTTGGCTACCCAATTTGATCGATTCGCTTAAATATTTTTTTGTCATTTGTATTCCTTAAAAACAAAGACGAAAGAACCACTAACGTGAAGCCCTTTCGTCTCTGAAAAACTATTGATTTTGACGAAGATCCCAATTCTTCCTTTGGCATTTCCAGCTGTCACGTTCAGCCGCCGCAGGTAATTTCTTCGAATGGATCTATCTTTTAATTAGAGGCTCGAAGAAGCCTAATCTCTTGTTTATTGAGTGTGGTGAGTTCTTTGAGTTTATTGTGAGAAAAATCTTTCTCATCGAACTCGATAAACTCAACCAACTCAACGAACTTATCGGCGTAAGCCGAGTTTCTTGATGATCTCGTGATACTCGCCGATATTGCGGCGTTTGAGATAATCAAGTAATTTTCTACGACGCGAGACTAATATAAGCAAGCCTCTACGCGAGTTGTTATCTTTCTTGTGTACCTTAAAATGCTCTGTTAATTCGTTGATCCGCTGCGTGAGCAGAGCGATCTGCACCTGCGACGAACCCGTGTCCGATCCGTGTGTTTTGTAGTCACCTACGATCTGTTCTTTTAATTCTTTGACTGTCGACATATTGTCTTGCTAAAAATAGCCTCTCCTGTTGCTCGCAGTAACTCCGTTCTAACGAACGGAAACCACGAAGATTAATGAATAATTTATACTGATAACTGATAGTTAAGAGTGAAATAGATTCTAGTTAATTATCCACTATAAACCCCTTACTATCAACTTTTCACTATCAACTATCAACTGTGTACTGGAACTCTTCCATAAACTTGGTCGAGAAATTACCTTTTTGAAAATTCTCATCCGCCATGATAGCTTTGTGCAGCGGTATCGTCGTTTTGATACCCTCGATGACCATCATGTCTAGGGCACGCTGCATACGGGCGATAGCCAGTTCGCGTGTTCGGGCATGGACGATCAATTTCGCGATCATCGAATCGTAATACGGCGGGACTACATAGCCCGGATATACGGCCGTATCGACGCGAACGCCGGGGCCGCCAGGGATATTAAATGCTGTGATCTTGCCGGGGCTCGGTGTAAATTTGACCGGATCTTCGGCGTTGATGCGGCACTCGATCGAGTGCCCAACGATGACAACTTCGTCCTGTTCAAATGCGAGGTTCTCTCCAGTCGCAATGCGGATCTGGTTTCGCACGATGTCAGCAAGCGTGACCATCTCGGTCACCGGATGCTCGACCTGAATGCGCGTGTTCATTTCCATGAAATAAAAACTGCCATCCTCATCGAGCAAAAATTCAAATGTACCGGCACTTGAGTATCCGATCTCCTGACACGCCTTAACGGCGACAGCACCCATTGCTTCACGTTGTTCTACAGTGATCGCGGGCGATGGGGCTTCTTCAAGCAGCTTTTGATGCCGACGCTGGATAGTGCATTCACGTTCGCCGAGATGGATGACGTTGCCGTGCTCGTCCGCGAGAACCTGTATCTCGATGTGTCGCGGACGCTCGATGTAACGCTCGATATAGACCGAGCCGTTCTTAAATGCGGCGAGGGCTTCGGACTGAGCTGTTTCCAACCCGTTCTCGAGCTCATCTTCGCTGCGGACGATACGCATGCCGCGTCCGCCGCCTCCAGCAGCGGCCTTAATGATCACCGGAAAGCCTATCTCAAGGATGAGTTTTTTTGCTTCTTCCGGCGACTCGATCGCCTCAGGGCTGCCCGGCAAAATTGGGACGCCCGCCGCGGTCATCGTACGGCGGGCCTCTACCTTGTCACCCATCATCGCAATGACGTTGGGTGACGGTCCGATAAATTTGATATTGCAATCCTCGCAGATCTTTGCAAATGTCGCCGATTCGGCCAAAAAGCCGTATCCCGGATGGATCGCATCGACATTGGTGATCTCGGCGGCACTGATTATCGCCGGAATATTGAGATAGCTCTCAGCCGACGAAGCCGGCCCAACGCAGATCGCCTCATCGGCAAACCGCACATGCAACGCCTCGCGGTCAGCCTCGGAGTGAACGGCGACGGTCTTGATGCCCATCTCCTTACACGTCCAAATGATGCGAATAGCGATCTCACCGCGATTTGCTACCAGTATTTTGCGAATTTCCCGCATAAAAAGTTAGCAGTAAGCAGTTAGCGGTCAGCAGTCAAAGAAAGACTGCTCACGGCTCACGGCTTACTGCTTACACATCTATTTCTTAACTCCGAATAGTGCCTGGCCGTACTCGACCGGCTGGCCGTTCTCGACGTAGATCTTAATGATCTGACCCGAAACCTCAGCTTGAATTTCGTTCATCAGCTTCATCGCTTCGACTATACAAACTGTCGACTCAGGCGAAACGTTGCTGCCCTCGCTGACATAAGAGTCTTTGTCAGGGCCCGGTGAACGATAAAATGTTCCAACGATCGGCGAAGTGATCTTGTGCAAACCGGCATCAGGGTCAACTGCCGGATCCGCAGGTGCAGCTTCAACCGGGGCCATCGCCGCAGGTGCAGTCCCTCCAACAGGAGCGGCAATCGGTGCCGCCTGAACGACTGGTGCTGCCGTCATCTTGCTCAAACGCACACGGATATTCTCATTCTCAAACTCGAAATCCGTAAACCCGTGTTCATTGACCAGTGCGGCAAGGGCCTGCAGCTCGTCCATGTTAAACGACGGATCGGTCACGTCTTGTTTTTTGTCGGTTTTTTTCTCGGCCACTATATCTCCGCCCTGTGCTTTTGCTGATGCTGTGTTTTCACTCATCGTGGGCAAGCCTCCGTTAGCTTTAACCTTTAGCGGCCAGTTCCCGTTTGCTATCAACGAGCTCGATCACCGACATCTCAGCGTTGTCGCCCTGACGGCGGCCGAGTTTGATGATCCGCGTATAACCGCCATCACGGTCTTTATAGCGCGCTCCGAGCTCATTGAAAAGTCTCTGAAGAGCTTTTACACCCGCGGTACGCTCGATCGGCTCCTTAGCCTCGCCCTTTTTGCCGCGAAAACGGCTCTGCTCTTTCTTGAACGTACCGTTACCGGCATGAAAAAATGCGGCCGCCTGACGACGAAGATGTACGCCGCGCAAAACGGTATCATCACCTTCAAGGTTCGCCGCTTTCTTTGCCAGCGTGATCGCTTTTTCGATAAACGGCCTCAGCTCTTTTGCTTTTGGCGTCGTCGTAACGATGTGTTCCTTGTCAGCGTTGATCAGCGAAGTCGCGAGATTCCTGAGCATCGACATGCGATGCTCGGTCGTGCGTCCTAATTTACGATGTGCTTTTAAATGTCTCATTGCAATAAGTTCAAAGTTCAAAGTTTAATGTTCAAAGTTCAAGGTCACAACTTAGAACCTTGAACTTTGAACCTTGAACTCGTTTAATCTAAGTCTCGTCCCCCGCTGCCCGGGATCGGATTGCCCTGTTCGTCAAAATCCATTCCAAAATCGAGTCCCATGCCATGCAGCATATCCTTGATCTCGGTCAGCGATTTTTTACCAAAATTCTTGGTGTGCAGCATGTCCTTTTCGCTGCGTTTGATGAGGTCGCGGATCGAGCGAATATCAGCGTTCTTCAAACAGTTGTAAGAACGCACCGAAAGCTCAAGTTCATCCACCGACTTATCAAGCAGGTCGTTGCGCATAAGCGGCGGACGTGCGATGTCTTCGAATTTGTATTCTTCTTCTTCCTCTTCGAAATTGATAAAGATCGACATGTGATCTTTGACCAATTTCGCGGCGAGGCCGATCGAATCTTCGGGCTTGACCGATCCGTCCGTCCAAACCTCAACGGTCAAACGGTCATATTCGGTGTTCGAACCCTGACGCGTCTTATCGACGTTGTAATTTACTTTTTTGATCGGCGTGTGGACCGAATCGATGGGAATATATCCGACCGACAGGTCTTCGTCGTTGTTAAGCTCAGCCGAAACGTAACCGCGTCCCTGTTTGAGACGCATCTCGATGTTGAGGCTGCCGCCCGTGCTGATCGTCGCGATGTGCACGTCGCCTTTGAGCACCTCGACGTCACCGTCGGTCTCAATATCGGCACTGGTCACTTCGCCGGCACCTTTTTTGCTGATCGAGAGGGTTTTTACACCGCCGCCGTGCAGTTTGAAAGGAACCTGTTTCAGATTGAGGATAACGTCGGTCGCGTCTTCGACAACGCCCTTGATCGACGAAAACTCGTGCTCAACGCCCTCGATCTTGACTGCTGTAACAGCGGCTCCTTCGATCGACGAGAGCAGAGCACGACGGATCGAGTTACCGATGGTCGTACCAAACCCGCGTTCGAAAGGTGATGCGTAAAATTTTCCGTACCGCTCTGTCAATGTCTCAGTATCGACATTTAGGCGGCTCGGCATTTGAAAATCTGTCCAATTATTGCTTGTCATATTTGTTCTTGTTTTAAAAGGTCATATGAGTTGGCTTTGTCCCCGGGGCGTGCCCGACAAGAACAACCTCTTCGGCCCCGGCTACTTCAACCAACTCGCGTGTATTACTTACTGTAAAGTTCGACAATAAGCTGTTCGTTAATGTTTGCGTCAATATCTTCGCGTCTCGGGGTAGCCGAAACGTTGACCGTAAACTCCTGTCCGCCGGCACTCAGCCATGCCGGACGGCCACGGCCGACAGCTGTCGACCATGCACCTTCGACGTGCGTGTTGTTCTGTGTGCGGCCCTTAACGGCGATAGCGTCACCCGCTTTCACCTGAAATGAAGGGATGTCGACCTTGCGGCCGTTAACTTCGATATGTCCGTGATTTACCAGCTGACGTGCCTGTCGGCGTGAGGTCGAAAAACCTGAGCGATAGACGACGTTGTCGAGACGGCGTTCGAGCATAAAAAGCAAGTTTTCGCCCGTAACACCCTTTTGACGGCGTGCCTTTTCAAAATAAGTGCGAAACTGCTTTTCGAGGATAAAGTAAATACGTTTTACTTTCTGTTTTTCACGGAGTTGCTCACCATAGCCCTGGAGCATCTTGCGGCGAGCCGCACCATGCTGTCCCGGAGGGTTAGTTCCGCGTTTCTCGATAGCACACGACGGTTTGAAACACCGGTCGCCTTTCAAAAATAACTTTCCACCTTCGCGACGGCAAAGCCTGCACACCGCATCTCTATATCTAGCCATATTATATTTTCTGCCTCCGTACCGTTACGGAAAAGTTTACGAGCCGTAGCCCTTCGTCCTTTCGATAATCACCAAATCTTATTTGAAATCTCAAATCTCAAATTTGAAATGGATCTAAAAAGCCCAAAATCGATCAAACCCTACGCCGTTTCGGTGGCCTGCATCCATTGTGCGGGATCGGAGTCGTATCGCGGATCGACGTCACGCGAATACCTGCCAAAGCTATTGCCCGAATTGCAGACTCACGTCCTCCGCCCGGTCCTTTGACCCGAACCTCGACCTCACGCATACCGACATCGAGTGCCTTACGGGCAACTTCTGATGCCGCCTGCTGTGCGGCGAACGGTGTTCCCTTTCGCGAACCGCGAAATCCGCGTGCTCCCGACGAAGATTGACCAACAAGATTTCCCTGTGTATCGGTGATCGAGATCAGCGTGTTGTTAAACGACGCCGCGATATGAACGATACCGACAGGTATATTCTTTTTCTCTTTCTTCTTATAAACCTTCTTTTTTGTTGCTGCTTTAGCCATATATTCAGTGAGCGGTGAGCAGTCAACGGTGAGCAGAAATTACTGCTCACTGCTTACGGCACACTTCTTAACTATTTCTTACCCGGTGCCTTCTTCTTCGCAACGGCTGCTTTACGCGGCCCTTTTCTTGTTCGTGCATTCGTGCTGGTTCGCTGTCCACGGACAGGCAGTCCGCGTCTGTGACGCAGGCCGCGATAGCAACCGATATCCATCAGACGCTTGATGTTCATCTGGGTTAGCTTTCTCAGATCGCCCTCGATGTCATCCATACCGTCGAGGATCGCACGGATCTTATTTAATTCGTCCTCGCTGAGATCCTTGATCTTGGAATCAATACCGATGCCGGCCTGCTCCAAGATGTCGGTCGCACGCGATTTGCCCACACCGTAGATGTAGGTCATTCCAATTTGCGCCCTCTTATTGGGCGGTAGATCAACTCCTGCTATACGAGCCATAATTTCTCCAATTTCTTAA